>QIAR01000631.1 GCA_003225595.1 Acidobacteriota bacterium
TTCCTTCGCGAGTTGTTTCTTCTCGTCAACATTCGTCAACAAAACCTCGCAAAGTTTTTCGACGGCTGCACGCTGCTGCGACGGGATCGGAACAGTGTAGATTTCCAGCGTGGTTGAGAGTTTCGAGTGACCTAGTTGTGCCTGAGCATCTTTGAGGGAGCCACCCGCCGATTGTAACAGCGTGGCGTGGGTGCGCCTCAGCGTGTGCCAGTTCAGCCAGGGTGCTCCGATCTGATGACCGGCAGGTTTCAAGTGTCGATGGAGCAAATTGGTGTCGCTTAGCGGTTTGCCGCTGCAGCTCTGAAACAACAGATCGTCCGGCCCGATGCAAAGACATCTTCGGTGATAATGGACCAGCATCTCCACAAGGCCAAGCGGCAACGGTAAACACCGCTTGCTGCCTTGGGTTTTGGGAGAGCCCAAGTGGCCTCGATAGCAGGCTTGTTCCACTCGCAACTGCCCGGAGTCGAGGTCTATGTCTCTCCAGCGCAGACCGATAACTTCCCCAATTCGCAGACCGGTCAGAATCGCGAGCAAGAACATCGTACGAACAGGTTCGCGAAGGACTCCTGAGAGTTGGGAAATCTGTTCGGGGGTGAGGACATGCTTTTCCCGAACCGGCTTCTTTTCTGGAAGCTCCACTCCAGTGGCAGGATTTTCGCCCGAGTAGTAGCCCCACTTCTTTGCCGTGGAAAAGATCTTCGACAGCAGATGGCGATAGTGATCGACACAGGCCCAACTCAGGCCAGTGTCGGCTTTCTGCAGTATGAACCGCTGTAGATCCAGCGTCCCTATATCGCAGAGGCGACGAGCACCGAGAGCGGGCAAAATGTGGTTGTCCAATGTGCGGCGATAGCGATCTTGCGTTGAGGGTTTCAGCACCGGGAAGGCATTGGGGACAAACTGCTGTTGCACGAAATCCCCAAGCGTGATGGTCGAAAGGGGCACTACCCGACCCAGGTTCAAAGGCCGCAAATGCTCCTCGGCAAGTTTTCTGGCTTGCCGTCGAGTCAAGTCTCGCACCGGTCCCAGCGTTCTTGACGCCAGCCGCCGTCCGAGACTGCCATCGTCCTTGATGAAGTCTTCCCACCACAGTAGCTCCCAAACTGGATTGCGCTTGCCGCGTTTACGAATACAGCCGTTCTGATAGCGACGACGAGCCATATCTTTTTGCCAGCCTCCTGTCTGGCTTGGCTCTCGTTGCTTTTCCGTGTTGGGAAGTATAGTCATGGTGAGGGATCGCGAGAAGTTTTGACCTCTACCCATAGGGCTTTGGCCAAAAGGCAGGGCGAGCGGCGAGGGACTAACTAATGGAGAATCAAGAAGAAAAGGCTGCCAAGAAAGAAGCAGAGGAATCTTGGCGGAAGTGCCCGATCTGTGGTCAGGAGTTCCAGGATTTTCTGCCCGCGATCAGACACCTGGAAGAACATGTCCGCCGCGAGTCTCAGATGGTCAAGATTGAGTTGGGAGCAAAAGATTACCTTGCAAAGAGGATTGCTCAGGAATTCTCCCCTCACCTTCAGGGATCTGAAGCTGACAAAAAAAAAGGCCCGCGTCGGCGCGCGGTCTGGAGGAGGAAGGTTGCCGACGAAGCGAAAGGCTTGCTATCCGTGGTTGGCGACTGGCTCGAGCAGGCGTTAACCACCTTCTCCGAAGTCAAATCCATTGTCACCAGTGACCTGAAAGTGGCTCAGGACCTGGTGAGCTTTGTCCGCCGACTGCCCGATGGCTTTCGCGAGCAGCGCGACTATCTGCTCCAGCACCAAGAGCGGCTGCAAGAAACCGGGATGGATCCCAAGTGGCCACGCAAAGCTGGCGGCCAGATTCGATTTGTGGCGGAATCGATGGCCGGGGCCGAGTGGAACCTGCGCCCCTCCACCTCGCGGGAATTCATCCGCCAACAAAAGCCTAGAAAAGGTGCGATTTCGGGGGTGCCACAACGGTGGTGGGATCCCGCTTCGCGGGCCGCTGGTTCAGAGGAAGAAGAATAATAAAGAGTGAATTCGCAGGGCTCACTATCCCCGTTTCCGCAAAGCCCGCTAGGACCTATTATTCAGTCACTATATATATATAAAGAGATCCATTTTGCCTGTGTTCGTGAACAAGCCGTCCTAGTGTAAAAATGGATTTCGAAGAAACGAACGTTCGTGCTATTATGGTGAAAATTAGGCTGATCTCAGAGACCACGTGCGCCGAAGAGCTTCGAGAACGGCCAAGCAGAAGGCTCTTTCCAAAGCGAAAGAGACCCGCGCCGCCATCGTGTCGCGAGCTCTGCGGATTGCTGCTGCCGAAGGGCTGGCAGCCCTCACCATTGGACGCTTGGCGAAAGAGCTCAGAATGAGCAAGAGTGGCTTGTTCGTCCACTTCGGTTCCAAGGAAAAACTGGAAGCGGCGGTTGTTGCGCGCGCCGCTGACATCTTCTTTGGGCACGTCCTGGATCCGGCTGAGGAGGAGGTTGAAGCTGGAATCGGACGGGTCTGGACGCTTTGCGACTACTGGCTGGAATTCGTGGAAAACCAGATCTTGCCGGGCGGCTATTTCTTTACCGGAGCATTCTTTGTGCACGCGCGACAGGATAGTTCCGTTTCCCGACAGGTCCGAGAAGTTGTCGGCGAGTGGCTCAAGGCCTTGCGACAGGCAGTGGATGGAGCACGACATCGCAGCGAAATTCGTATGGCAGTCATTGCGAAGCGGACCGCCTTCGAGCTCAATAGCCTGCTTATTGGGGCGCAGTGGTCGCGTCTGCTCGACCACCTAGACCATTCGAAGGCCCGCTCTGCCATCCTCGCCAAGCTCAAGAGCCTAGCAACGGAGAAGATACCAGCCGATGCGTTTGACTCTGTGATGGCTTGGCGGCATTACCTGGGGACCCGGC
>QIAR01000071.1 GCA_003225595.1 Acidobacteriota bacterium
ACCCAAATCATTGCGTCCCAAATCCACCAGCATGACATGCTCGGCGCGTTCTTTTTCGTCATGGAGCATCTGCTGCTCGAGACGGAGATCTTCGGCTTCGTCGCGCCCCCGGGGATGTGTGCCGGCGATGGGTCGATATTCGAGCTTGCGCCCACTCACGCGCACCAACATTTCCGGAGAAGAACCCAGCACATGCAGTGAGGCAGCCGTGGCGCGCTTACTCGGAGTGCTCGCGGTGCCTTCCTCCATGCGAAGGAAATACATGTACGGAGATGGATTCACAGTGCGCAGCGCGCGGTAAAGATCGAAGGGCTCCACATCGGGGGTGAAGTCAACACGTTGCGAGAGGACGACCTGGAAGATGTCACCAGCGGAGATGTACTCCTTGGCCCGCCCCACGATTCGCATGAAGCGCTCGCGACTGGTTCCGGCATGGACTTTCAATTTCCGCAGCCGTGCCTGAGATTCTCTCTGCCACTGCAAACGCCGCAATCCAGCGACCAGCTTTCCTTCCAAAATGGCGATATCAGTCAAGGCGTGATCGTAGGCTTGTCGTGGGCTCTCGCGCACATCGGCGGTAGCGATGATGTGAATCTGGTGACGCAGGTGGTCAAAGGCGAGCAGCCGGTCGAAGAACATCAGCAGCCCGTCCGGCAAGGACAGGTCGTCCTTGGCACGTTCGCCGATCTTTTCCAGTTGCCGCACCACGTCGTAGGCAAAGTAGCCCACGGCGCCTGCGGTAAACGGAGGCAACCCCTCCAGCGAGGCGGGACGGTGCTGGCGCAGTAATTCTTTGAGGATCTGAAACACGTTCCCGGAACGCCGCTCAAGACGCCTGCCGCGATGCACGGTCACAGTCTCGCCACGCACTCGTACTCGCATGTAGGGGTGCGCGCCTAGGAATGTATAGCGTCCGATCTGCTCTCCGCGTTCGACCGACTCAAGCAAGAATGCATTGGGCTCAGCGCCAGCCACAGCCAGGAAGGCGGAAACCGGCGTCAGCAGGTCAGCGGTGACTGACTTCACGACCGGCACCAGGGTCGCGCCTCGGGCCAGACGCGAAAATTCCTTGTAGTCGGGACGGAGCATGCTTGGGCTGAGACCCAGCTACCAAAAGCCGGGGCGCAGAGTTGTCACATTATAGGGGAACGGCTCGACCGGAATTGTTCCGCCGGTTGACAGTCCTCTATGATTTAGATTCAGAGTGAGAAGCATTAGTTCGAGCCCCTGTCCTGACGCCATGGCTTTCTGAGCAAGGTTCGTTGTCTAGCTGTGCGTGGCTCTCCTGAGAAGAAAGATCATCTGCTCGGCATTATTATCAAGTGGTGTTTTAGCAAACGAACCATACTCCTCCACCGGTTCCAAGCCCACAATCACGAAGAGCGCCCTCAGATGGGGATACGTGTAATAGGACATCTTCAAGGGCTCCGCTTCTTCTTGTATGAGTTTTTCGCCTTCGTAGGTTCGAAAGAAGAATGTTGCGCTGAAAGACTGATTAATCTTGTCCACGGACTCCTTTCTGAAGTATCGCCGCACGATTTTCGTGGGGTCAGATTGCAGAGGCCATTCCAGTTCTAGAAATTCCTCTCCTATTTTCGAATACATCCCCTCAAACTTCGGATAGAAAACATCAAATGCCAGGATGCCATTTTCTTCCAAGTGAAATGCGGCTGTTTTAAGCGCATCTATTTGCTCTTCCAGATTATGCATATGTTGCAGTGGTCGAAACGGGATCGTCACTAAAGGATATTTTCTGTTGGATCGAAAAGTTCTCATGTCTCCTTCAGAGACAAAAACCCTCTTTTGGACATCTTTCGGTTCCCGCTCCAGATGCCTTCTCAAAACACCAAGCATTGGCGACGAATTATCTACGCCATGAATTTCGATGCCCGCTCGGGCAATGGGGAGCAAAAGGCGACCCGTTCCACAAGCAAGTTCGAGAATGGGGCCACCAATCCGCTTGGCTAAATCAAGATAAAAAGGCAGATCTACAAGGTCCTTCTTGGCGGCATAGGCGTCATCGTAATATTTTGCAGCAATCTCGTAGGCCTCAACTCCATCGCTCATTACGCTTCCTCCGCGCAAAATACTACTTCAACCGCCTGATGAAATGGGAACCAGCGGAAGAATTGACGAATGAGTCTACGCGTCGGAGGTGACTATTCTGGCAAAGTCCGTCAGAATGGGACTTATGCGAGTCAAGTTTTGGGGTGTGCGGGGATCCACACCCACCCCCCAACCGGAAAACCTGCGCTACGGAGGCAACACGTCGTGCGTCGAGGTGCGCCTCAAAGATGCTCTCTACGTCTTCGATTGCGGCACTGGTTTCCGCCTACTCGGTCAACAACTGGAGCATGAGTCGAAGGGGAAGCCGGTCGTAGCGCACATTTTCGTCTCGCACTTTCACTGGGACCACATTCAAGGCATCCCGTTCTTCGGGCCGCTTTATGACAGCGCGGAGAACCGCTTCATCTTTCATTGTTCGAGCCGCACCCGCAGCCTGAAGCGGGTTATGGAAGAGCAGATGGCCTCGCCATACTTCCCCGTGGACATGAGCGAGATGAAAGCCCGGCGAGATTTCTACGACATTGAAGAAGGGCGCGTCCCGCTGGGCGACGAGGTCACGATAGAGGCAACGTGGCTGAACCATCCCCAGGGCTGCATGGGCTTTCGCCTTGAAAGCAAGCACGGCGTGCTGGTCTACGCGACAGATAATGAACCCGGCGATCCCATCTTCGACAAGAACGTGCGCAAACTGGCCGCCGGCGCCGACGTGCTGATCTACGACGCGCAATATCTGCCGGAAGAATACGAAGCCCGCAAGCGCGGCTGGGGGCACAGTCACTGGCGCGAGGGCATCAACATCGTGATGGAAAGCGGCGCGAAAGAGCTCATCTTATTTCATCATGACCCGGATCACGACGATACGTTGATCGATAAGGTGGTACGGGAAGCCCGGAATTATAATCCGCGAGTGCGGGCCGCGGCCGAGGGGATGGAAATAGGGATTGAGCAGGCCGCCGCGCAGGCCCATTAGCGGCGGTTTTCTCAGCGACCGGGAATAGCAGGTCGCAAAAGAGGTCGTCTGGCTCGAGGGTCGTGACCTCAGAGGGCTAAACAGGTCGGTTCAAGACGCGTATGTCGCGGTGCTTCACCTTAGCGGATTGCTTTTCAGGCCGGCAGACAAAAATGTGAAACAGGTCGAGCGCACGTCTGAATCGGAAAAGGTTGCGGGATATCCCATAGAGCGGGCCAGTATTTTGTCTCGCAGCATGCCTTCAATAGCTCCCATCAAACCTGAACGTAACGCCTCTGGGTGAATGTTGGGCCTCAGTTCGCCTTGGTCGGCAAGTTGCTTCAAAATTCCATCAATAATGTTCACGAACTCCAGGAATCCGGGGACCAGCACAACCTGCTTCCCATCGTCCCGGATGCGACGTCCTTCCAGCAGGACAAGCTTGGTAATCTGCTCATCCCTAGCCAGGAAATTAAGCACCATTTCGACCATGACCTCGAACTTTTGGCGGGGCGAAGAAATGCTTGCAGTGGCCAGCCGGACCGCAGGGTTGATTTGCTCCCAACTGTATTGGAAAATCGCCTCCAGAACGCCTTGTTTGTTGGTGAAATGTTTGATGAGCTGAGATTCGCTAGTGCCCGCAAGCCGGCAAATGGCGGCCGTTGAAGCGGGCTCGTATCCCCGTTCGGCGAACAGAGTTTTCGCCGCTTCTCTGATGCGCTCGCGACTTGAAAGCAATGCACCTGTTTTTGTGGTCTCCATAAGCGTGCACCCTAGTCGACCTGCTAGTCGCGTTCCGACTAGTTTACAGCAGCATTTTACTACTATCTGTTCAGCCTAAAGGGTGATCGATGCCCCTAGGCTGAGCGGTCATAATGCGATATCACTCGTATATTCAGGATGTTACGCTACCTACCCAAGTCTTCTCAAAACTGCAAAATTCCACTTGACAGCCTAGGCTAGTCGTGGCACTATTTCCGCCCGTTGTACCATTATTATAAGATGTAGTTATACGACTATTACCATTGGGAATCGAAGACTTTGCGTTTATAAAGTTTTACTTATAGGGCTATTAGCCTTGAATTGAGAATCGCAGCCGTGCTGGGTCCGATAAGCATCTAATGGCCCGCTGAAAGCTGGGCACTCTGGCCTGCCCGCAGTTAGAAGCTGCGCCACTCGCAGGAGAACGATCCGAGACAACTTCCCCGGAGGAGTGCAATGTCCCCACTCAGTTGCCCTCACACGCTACGTATGCGGATGTTGATCGCTGTCGTCTTCGCAGTTTGGATTTTGTCCCCGCACCTAATGCCCAATTCGCTCCTGTTGCCGCAAGCCTTTACCCAGAACATCCCAAACTTCACCAAGCAGGTCTCTTCAAGCGGCCAGACCAACGCCACTGAGCCCTCGGTAGCCGTGGACCGCTCCGACGGCACCGTATATGTCGCCTGGCAGGCCAGCGGCACGCACGTGGCTCGTTCCGATGACGGCGGGCGCACGTTTGTCGAGACCCCCATTGCCAACCTGTTTGGATCTGATGTCGGCGATGTGGATGTCCGCGTAGGTGGGCCAACGCCTTCCGGGACGCACCGCGTGTATGTCTCCTCTATTGAGGAGCTACCACTGGTTCTCCAGACCCATGTCGCCTACAGCGACGACCGGGGCGCCAATTGGACCATCAACGATCTCGCGGCGGTCAATCCTTCCTTTATCGATCGGCCATGGCTGGCGGTTTTTCCCAGTAAGACATCGGCGAATCAGGATCAGGTCTACATCAGCTACCACGACTTCTCAGCTAGTCAGATCAATGTGGCGGCTTCGAACGATGGCGGGCAGACCTTCGGTCCGTCGGTCGATGTCCTTGCGCAAAACGGGATCGCCCAAACGCAATCCTTCTGCAACACGATTCCAAGCGACATCGAAGTGGATCCTGAAACCGGCGAAGTGTACGTGCAATGGATCACCGCCGACCCCGTGGCCAACACAACCCAGGGATGCAACATCAGCCAGATCGAGAATTTTCATCAGGTGTGGGTCGCTCACTCGCCGCCTGCCACCGGAGTCGGGCCGCTGGCCACGACGAGTTGGGTGAACGATGCTCATCTAGTCTTTGACGGCAATATCGGCCGGACGTGGCAGACAAACACGGATAGGATCTTCGCCACTCTCGGAGTCGATGATTCTCGCGTGTCTGGAGTGCCGGGTAACGTCTACTCTGTTTTTCCTGACAACTTGTCCGCTCCCGGCAATAACGATATCTGGTTCACACATTCGAGCAATAAGGGGCAGTCGTGGGCACCGCCGGTAAAGGTCAACCACGATACGGGGACTCACTATTTCCCCTGGATTGCGGCCGGCAGCACTGGGCGCGTGGACTTTATCTGGCTGACCACGCCGGACCTTACTTCTTCTGATGCGGCGCTGTCGCCCTGGACAGTGACTTTCGCCCAGACAACCAACGGTACCTCGGCCACGCCCAAGTTCAGCCAGACCAGCGCCTCAAGCAATGTCATGCACGTGGGCGGGATCTGCACCAACGGCATCTTCTGCACGGTCACCGGCGGCAACCGAGATCTGGCGGACTCTATCTCCATTGCCATCGACCGTGGAGGAAGCGCCGCCCTGGTTTGGACCGATCAAGGCAATGTCCTGCATGGCCCGACTCATATCACCTACGCGTGCGTCAACAAGCAGCAATCCGCCATTGTAGGAGCAAATCAGGGCCAAAGCTGTAAGGGTCCAGCGGGTCCTTAAGACGACTTGATTACTTAGGAGAAGAACCATATGCGAAAGCTACTGTTGTTGTTCTTGTTCGGAGCCACATTGCTGCTTAGCGTAGCTCCTCTCGCCGCCCAGAACAGCGTTGATGTCCTGGGGGGCACACAGCCGGTGAACACGACCGGCTGCGCCGTGAACCCAAACTGTATTCCAGCGACGTGGTCCACGACCTCCAACGCGGGCACGGACATTAGCACGGCGATAACGGCGAACTTCGTTTTCGTCCCCAACGGTGGGGCTTTGGCTACCGACTTTCCATCTGCAACGAGCGGGCGAATCTGCCTGGCCGATACCCGTGATCTCACCACGCCTACGCTGTTCGGCCAAATAGCCGCGAACTGTCAGGCCGCCGGAGGCGTCGCTCTCCTGCTCATACGTGACAGTGCAGTCAACGCCCCATCAGCTATCCCGGTATTTACCATATCCACGGCCAACGGGGACTTTCTGCGGAATACTGTCGGATTCAACGCGACGACCGGAGTTTCCAATTACCCGATTCGAATCAATGTGGCTCCTGCCACTGTGCCCAGCAACCCTGCCGGTCAGCACAACTGCCCAAGTGGTCAGGCTGTCCCGGCATTCGTTGGTGCGGGAACCGCGAATTACACCCCCAATGAGAGTCTGTGTCTGCCCGCGGGGGCAGGCCAGGCCGTCGAGCCCAGCATGACCGTGGACTCGCAGGGCACGATCTACGTCGAGTCCATCCGCGGAGTCCCAGGGGGCCTCGACCTATGGCGCTGGAATAAGGCTGCAGACCGTGGACCTAACGCTAACGGAACCCTGCCGTTTAAGTACGAAGGTCAGCCCGATTGTGGCATATTCGTATCCACTTTTTGCACTACGAGCGGGTTGGCGCCGGGAGGAGGCGATGGCGACATCGCCGTGAACAGTGCGGACCCTTTCAACCTGAACATTCCAAATCTAGCCGTGGTCAGTCTCACCGCAGCGGAAGTTACAGGCAGCCACTCCACCAACCGCGCGGATACCTTCAGTACTCCGAACCCGGCCACCAGCGGAGTTCCCTTCGACGACCGTATGTGGATCGCTGGCTTCAACGATCCTAGCCACGTGTACATGGAATACCACGATTTTGGAACAACCTCCCAAATCTTTGTGCAACGCTCGGCCGATGGAGGCCAAACCTATACCGACGCCATTGGAACAGTAGTTGACGCTCCGACAGAGCCTAGCGTCGGCCCTCCTACGGGCAACATTGCTGGGCAGATCAAGGTGGACAACAGCAGTTGCTCAAGCCATGGCAACCTGTACCAGATCTTTGTGGGTCCCGATAACCCGATGGACAACTCGAAGGCCAGCAACAACTTTATGAACGCTGCCTACGTGGGCGTGGCTTCGGGCGTGAGTCTCACGAGTCCCACACTATCGTTCACTGACTACAAGATCTTCAGTTGCGGAGCGGGTTCGACGTGTCCCTCCGGCGCCGGCCTCGGCAATCTGTTCCCCGCGCTCGCGGTAGACAATTTCGGCTACGTGTACGCCGTCTGGTCGGATAACACCGACATCTACTACTCGTTCTCGAACAGTCTCGGGACGCGGTGGTCTCCGGCAATCAAAGTAACTCAGAACACGTCCCGAGCTGGAAAGTCGAACGTGTTCCCCTGGGTCGCGGCCGATGCCAATGGCCACGTGGCCATCGCGTGGTATGGTGCCGATCAAGCCGGCAATTCGAACACGGTCCCATTGACCACAAACTGGGACGTCTACGTTGCGGAGACCGTCAACGGCCATGCGATCACGCCCGTGTTCACGCTGAGCCAAGCCACCGACCACGTCAACCACACGGGGCAGATCTCAACCGGCGGCCTACTTGGCAGCTCCGACCGGAGCCTTGCTGACTTTTTCCAGATCGCGATTGACCCAACGAGCCATCGCGTCAACGTTGCCTACGCGGATAACCATGCGGGTACTTCTGTCACGTACTTCACGCGGCAGAAGAAAGCACCCCGAGGCATCGTCACCAAGGGCCAGTGTGCAGGGCCCCAATAATATCGCCGGGAGGCCGACGTACAGTCGGTCTCCCAGCTTAGCTGAAATGGAGCGCCGCCCGTTCACTGGGTGCGCCGCCAACCGCGAGAGATTTTCACCGAGGAGGTCGAGATTCGCCTACGCTACGCTGTGTCGGGAGAGAGCGCGGGCGCGCTCCCTCCCGACCTTGCGCGCGGAATCCTAGAATTGCTTTCTTCGCTCTGAGCCTGCCCGCCGGTCGTGGCCTTTGAAGCCGTGCCCTGACACGAAGCGAGAGGAGGCTCTTCACTGTATCCAGATTGCAAGGACTGTACCGCATCCGGTTGTGATGCAGTTTAGATTTACACAGGGAGCAAGTTGCGACATGCGGCAAGCGCGAAGGAGGGCTTCTACTGAAGCCAGTGCAGGTGCTTCTCGGTGCTTCCGAATCTTGGCTCCTGGCAATTGTGCATTTCCGCTGTCAATTGCTTTTGGCGGTCCACCACCGCACTGCTCAGTAGGGCCAAAATTTCCAGCAGCTTATCGGGGTCGCTTTCGGTGGCTGCGGCAAAGCAGAGTTCCTGCCAGGATCTTGTTCTGTCTTCCGCCATAGTGTGCATCCCTTAGTACACAAATGCCACAGAGCAGTCACGGACAGCAATACCGCAGGCAATGTATTCTGTTGAACATAAGACCCTAGCGGGGAATTACACACCATCAAATTTGGCGTGAAGACTGTGTCAAGCCGTACGCGTAGCAACCACGAAGAAGAGACACATAAAAAGGACCGAGTCAATTCCCTCAGCCTTGGCGAACTCTGAGCGAGAAGCGAGGCCCCAAAAGAGAAAACGACCCTCGAGAACCTCAGCCGCCGCCGTACGGATCGTCAGTCAGTAGCTTGCCTCACCGGTTGCTCCTCCATATACTGTAAAGTTTGCCCGCAACAATCGGCGAATCACACTGTCCCCGCGCCGGCTAGCGGACCGCAATCTTCGGAGATCATTCCTATGAAGACTATTTCCCTGGAACAGGAAATTAATCCCTGGGAGGCGCAAGCTGCTCGCTTTGATCTCGCCGCACAAAAGCTCAACCTGGACGATGGGATCTGGAAGGTTCTTCGATATCCCAACCGCGAAATCATCGTTCACATTCCAGTCATGATGGACAGTGGGCAACTGGAAGTTTTTACCGGATTCCGTGTGCAGCATTCCATTGCCCGCGGGCCGGCCAAGGGTGGAATTCGATATTCTCCCGATGTCACCTTGGACGAAGTGCGGGCGCTAGCCAGCTGGATGACCTGGAAATGCGCCGTGGTCAACATTCCATTTGGCGGCGCCAAGGGCGGGGTCATCTGCGATCCGCACCGCATGTCGATGGGCGAACTTGAGCGCATGACCCGCCGCTACACCGCGGAACTGGTGGAGTTCATCGGGCCAGAGAAAGACGTGCCGGCTCCGGATGTGAACACCAACGAGCAGACCATGGCTTGGATTATGGATACCTATTCCATGCACATGCGCCAGACCGTAACCGCCGTGGTTACGGGCAAGCCGCTCAACATTGGCGGCTCGCGCGGCCGCCGCGAGGCAACCGGACGCGGCATCATGGTCGTCTGCGAAGAGGCTATTAAGAAGCTGGGCCTGAACCGTGAATCCACGCGGGTAATCGTTCAGGGATTTGGCAATGTAGGATCGAACGCCGCCCGCCTGATGGCCGAGGCAGGTTATAAGGTCCTCGGCATCGCGGAAGTGGAAGGCGGTCTCTATAACAAGAACGGTATCGATGTCGATGCCCTCTGGGAATTCCGGCAGCGCGAGGGCACGATCCATGGCTTCCCCGGCGCGGAGAGCTATGATGCTGCGGAATTGTTGGTCACCGATTGCGAGATTCTGATCCCCGCCGCTACCGAGAATCAGATCACCAGCCGTAATGCCGATCGGGTGAAATGCAGAATTCTTGCTGAGGGCGCCAACGGCCCCACCACCGCAACTGCCGACGACATCCTGGCGGACAAGAGAGTATTCGTAATTCCCGACATTCTGTGCAATGCCGGCGGCGTGACCACTTCCTACTTCGAGTGGGTGCAGGACCGACAGGGCTACTTCTGGAAGGAGTCGGTGGTCAACGAGCAACTCGAGCACATCATGAAGACCGCTTTCGAAGACGTTGTCCGTTATGCGGAAACTCACGGCGTCAACAATCGCATTGCGGCCTACATGCTCGCAATTGACCGCGTGGCCTATACCATTCGCCAGCGCGGCATTTACGCCTAAAGCGGCTGCGGACATGAAAGCCCGCCGCTACGAACCAAGGACGGTACGGCATTTTTCCGCAGACTGTTCAGTCGTGCTACCACTGGTATTGAATAAGAGCGGCTTCACGCAAAACGCGAGAGCTGCTGCGCCATCCCCACGGAGAGGTTCAGGAGCGATTTCCCAGGATTTATCCCGAGTCAATTTCCATCGAGCATTGAGAGGAACACAATGAGCAGAGTAGAAATGAAGACAATGACCTGGCTCGCGGCATTATACCTGCTGTTTTCGCTGTCCGTGCCGTCCGCATTAGCGAAGCCACAGGCTGACACTTCAACCCAGCAGACCACTCCCACCAAGACGACAAAGAAAAAGGCGACGTCTGCGGGCAGTGCTTCTGCTTCGGAGATCGCTGCGGCCAAAGCTAAGGGGGAAGTGTGGGTCAACCTTGATACCGGCATCTACCACAAGGGCGGCCGCTGGTATGGCAAGACAAAGAATGGCAAGTTCATGACCCAGCAAGAGGCCAAGGCGGCTGGTTACAAAGAATCTAAGAGAGATTAGTGAGGCGAGAGG
>QIAR01000627.1:0-4547 GCA_003225595.1 Acidobacteriota bacterium
GAGCGGGGCAAGCGCATCGCCAGGTTTAACGCCGTAACACTGGGGCTATTTGCGAAGCACATCGTCATTCCCATTTGCGATGGCTACCGCAGCGAAAAGGAGTTTCAGTCGCTGCTTGACGGCTTACACCAGGAGTTCCAACCAGCAGGCATATTTGAGGAATGGCTCGTTGTTAAGATTGCGGAGTGCATGTGGAGGCTGCGCCGGGCAGTTCTATGTGAAAACGGTTCAGTTCGAGAATCGGCAGGCTGGACGCGATTGCCTAAGGATGACTCATTGGCACCTCACTTTGCACGGAAGATCGCATCCTGACTGACGCTGAGGAGCAGATTCGGGAAACCGGAATACTCACGCCGAGGACCTATAGCGAAGTCCAACGTTTAGATGAGACAGATAGCGAGTATGTTGGGGCTAAGCTCATCGATTTGATTACAGATCAGGTCGCGTTCTTTAATACGGTTACTGAGCGCAAGAACCCAATCCATGCTGAAGGCCGCTATCACACTCGAGGACAGGCGGTGCGCTCAGATGAGCTGGCTCACCGCTCTCTCCCGCCGACAGAGGATATGGACAAGATCCTTCGCTACGAAGAGAGAATGCATAGACAACTTGATTGGGCTTTGGAAAGGCTGCTGGCGAGTCAAGAAACCCGCAAAAATGCGGCTTGCATCTCGGCGAAATGTCCTGTTGCAACCTAGAAACTGTAAAAACGAAGCCAATAAGTCCTGCATTTTCAATATGTGACTAAACGCACCCGCGACAAATCTCGCTTCATGCCGCTTAAGCGGCCGGGGGGAGCGTAATTGAACGCTGAAATTAAGGCCTGTGACCGCGTTGGTCGGGGCACAACCCGGATGTGGGTCGAAACGAAACAGTTTTGGCATGAATCACAGAACGAAGAGTAGCGGGGTGACCGGCGGCTCTAGTCATGAGGTCTTGCGGATTTGCTGACGATCCCTCAGGCTACTTGTTTTGCGAAAGGCTGCGACCGCCTCCTCGTCATTCCCGTACACCCTGAGGATTGTGTCTAGATTTGTGCGTTGAAGCAAATCGTTGACACGCTTGCTGGGGGAGACCAGCTTGAGTTCGCCGCCTCGGTTTCTCGCCGAGACGGAAAGTCCAACCAGGATACCGAGTCCTCCGCTGTCGATGTAGTTTACTCCAGTCAGGTTAACAACAATTTTCGGGCTTCCTGACAGCATGTTTCCGACTCTCTCGCGCAAGACAGCGCCTTCATCGCCGAACACGATGCGACCGTCGCAACGAAGGATGAACACGTCCCCACGCCTAAAGCCATTCAAATTGCTCCGAGTTGAAAGGATACTACCGATGTCGAGTAGATATGCCACGATTTTGCGGGCTAAATCCGATAGTCAAGCATAGTCAACAATGCCGAAAAAGAACGGTTTTGACCCGGCCCGTCAGGCCGGAGGATCAATGGTGTAAACGGCAATCCGACGGTGGCCATTTCATAAAGCACCACGCCAAACGAGAACAGAGATCCGTTTTCAGAACAGAGATCCGTTTTCACATTTGCCAAAGACAGCCCTAAAAGAGCCTATTTTTGGTGACGGAAATTGGGGTAGTGGGCTAATTGTGTGTTGCTGAACAAAGTGGGCGTCACGCGCGCGCTAGTGCGTCAGGCGGGAATTTGCCTGTTTGTTCTTTGGTGCCAACGAACCATATGCACCATACCATCGGTGTTCCATAGTCATCAGCAACAAGAGTGACGGTCATTTTTGGGCCGCCGGACTTGAGTTGAACAACGTCCCCTATCTTGAATTCATCAGCCATTGATTAACTCCAACCAAGAGGTCATCACGATGCAACAGCAAGCAAAAGTAACATTTCAGAATGAGCACATGTCAGACTTGCATATCGGTGAGGCCGTCCGGCTGAACAGTGGTGGGCCGGATGCCCTCATTATCGCTTGCAATGGAAATGAAGTTACCATTGAGTGGCAAGACGGAGTGGGCAAACACGAGTGCACGCTTCCGCGTGCTTGTGTTCATGCAATCCGATTATGAATTCTAGGCCCGGATCATCAACTCTGCAATGCTCCAAATGTGATCTGCAATTCCCGCCTCCATAGCAGGCGTGACGCGCAAGGTCTGATGAACACGGCAGAAGTTGTAAAACGCGACGTATAGAACCACAGCAGCTTTCAAATTCTCCAACTTTTTACTGAAAGCATTTGTCATTCGCGTAAACCTGCGAAGATGCATACGAACGCTCAAATTTGCACGCTCGATATGACTGGTAGAAATGCGCTGATAATCCGGGCTTCCGCTGTGGACTCTTGGGACTGCTCCTACAACCCGTCCCGAGCCGTACCAGTCCGGGCCGGCTTCGATCCGCCCGTAAATCTTATGCAGTTGCGCGTAGTCAATTTCGCTGATGACTATGCATTTGACACAGATGTTAATCTAAATGTGCCGTGACAGGAGCAAGAAAAATGAAAATGATCTGGTTAAACGATTCGTTGGTGCTTCGGAGTGAGAATAAAGACGAAAAACAGGCTCTCGCCGTCGTCTTTTTAGCATTAGAGAACGGCGAGAGCCGTGCCGAATCGCCAACAAATGAAGAGGCGAAGACTACAAGTCCTTCAACTTTGTGATCGCGTTCTTAGATTTGTATTGCTGGTCTTTGTCAAATGGCACAACGAACAGCCTGTCCTTTTGGTTGTGCATGTGTTGCCATAGGGCATCACAGATCGACTCGGCAGAGCGAGTGGTTCTCACGCCCCATACGGAATCTTGCAGGTGTTTTGCCTTGATCTCGTCCAAGGCGTCGTAAAGCGGTTGATAGTCATAGTCTGGCTTCCTCAGATCGTATGAGATCAGGAATACGGCCATTGTTCGTCTCGCTTTCTGAGGGAAGGCGGACGTTATATCACAGAACGAGGACCGCGACATGGCGAAATCTGAAATCAGTGTACCGTCGAACTCCCAGATACAGTTTGTGGTGGCTGGAGTGCCTGCTTCAACATGCCAAGGGCTTGCATTACTTGGGTCGTATTCATGGCCGCCCCACGGAAAGCAATCTGGCAGTTCTCGAAAGAACTATTTGTCCACTGGAAAGGGCCGCCGTCGTAAAAAACTTGGCACTCGATGATTTTGCAGTTGTTGAAGACGTGCTCTTCAAGTCGCAGCGCAATGCCCTTGAGCACCTCGTTATTGTGAACTGTGATAGACATCGTAGTTCTCTCCTTTTGTCCCATCATAATGTGGTATAACCACGAGCGGTACGGAGGCTGGGTGAGTCGAACACCGTTCCGAGCAGGAACTGCGGTTTATAAGACCGCTCCTGGTACCGACCAGTCAGCCTCCGTTCCCTGAAGATTGGCCATAGGCGAATAAAGGCAATTGCACAACTCAGTTTTTTCTGTGGGTATCCTGTGAATAAAAGGAATTAGGTGTTGAAATGAAAGGAAAAGGAAGCGCCAAACATTTGCCCAAGAAACGGTTGAAGGTGCCGAAAGAGGCTTTCGACAGGGTGCTAGGGAAGCTGATTCAGACCAAACCAGTGAAACGCCACGGCGCGCATCTCAAACGTTCCAATTTCGGAACGAAATCCAAATAATAACTTGTGCAAGGATGGCTTCTATGTACAGTCGCCTGACTTCTTAAAAGCATGAGGAGCAGAATCGACCGCTAATGGAACCAAAGGACATCGTGACGGCTATCTTTGGTGCCGCCGTCGGCCTCGCGGGAATATTGCTAGTATTTGTTGGTTTTGTTTACTCCCACGCAGAATCTCAGCCATTGAAGGACGACCGAGAAAAATACAAGCTCGTCGCAAAGGTCGGATTACTTCCCTTTTTGATCTGTCTTACATGCGCATTCTTTTGTCTCAACTGGATGTCTTCACCTTCACAAACCAGTTTGGGCTGGGCACGGAACACGTTGTATGGGGGTATGGGACTCACGGCCCTATACGGAATTGTGGCATTTCTCTTTTATCTCCAAGGAGGGCCACCGCAATGGGCTGGAGCGAATCTAAAAAGGAGATGCTGGAGGCCAAGAATTTCGATAAATTGTTTTTACACAAGAAGCACCGTGCCAAATGGGTTGCAGCTGCGCAGAACGCTCAAAACTATGCGAGAGTGAATATCACTCATGGCCAAGAACCAAGGCCCGATGACACTGCGGAAGCCCTTCTACCAATTCTCAATGCGGATACCGATTTGCTGAAGCATCAGCGCGAAAACCACGCCACCTCGAAGAAATACAGAGAAGCCTTTGCGGATTTGATTGTAGACCAAGTATTAATCGAACCCACTAGAAGGAGACAGGCTAATGGCACAGGAACAGGGCAGCAAGCAAATGACGGCGGCCACGAAAACAGCTAAGAAGTACGTTGATGAGCAACTTGAGGTATTAAAAAAGCACGGGAGTCTGACCAGACTCTCCAAAAGCACCTACAATTCTATTGTGGCTCAGGTCGCACGGGTGACCAAGTAAGCGGACGGGAAGTAAACGCCTTCTGAAAAAGCGCTTCACTGGCTCGAGTGCCTGACAAACGGCGTGAACCTATTCTGCTCGACT
>QIAR01000627.1:4593-5103 GCA_003225595.1 Acidobacteriota bacterium
GGCTCACAGTCTGCTCGAAAATGTCCGCATCTTCCCGGCGATTGAACCTGTACCCAAATTCGTTGAGATAGCGTTGGAGGTGCTTTATCGAAAGTTGATGATACGTCCCTATCACTGCGCGTTTCAGCAGGGAGAAGGCATTTTGGACAGTGTTCGTGTGAACTTCGCCTTTGACGTATTCCTTGGCTGAGTGCCGGATTTTCGAGTGCCGGACATTGTGGAACTTCGTCAGACGGAAATTGTAGGCTCCCGCGTCATCTGTGACGATGTGCTGTGCGCCCACGTCTACGTGCTCGGCAATGGCTTCGTACAGCGTGCCCTGCTTTGAATCCACAATCTGGATGAGCCGTAGCGGACCTCCGCGCTGCCTAATGCCGAGTACCACATCCTTGTTTGTGCGCTTCCCTTTGTGGCCGCGCTGTTTGCCACTGATGTAGGTTTCATCAATTTCCACAGTGCCAGTGAGCTTCAACCCGTCCGGCTCCTGCATCGCTTCCCTGATCCGATGCG
>QIAR01000628.1 GCA_003225595.1 Acidobacteriota bacterium
CCATAGCAACCCGCGTCCGCCGCACCCGCGAGCGGCTTCCTTCTGACGGCTTTATCGAACGCGCGCCCCAACGCTCCGTCTCTCTCTCCACGCTTCTTGTGAGGGCGCGCCTCCGATAAAGCACTAACGTGATTCGGGCATAATCGCCAGGCGACAGGCGAGCTACAGGACCGTTTGGTTTTGCCGACGCGATCTGCAATCACTGTTGCCCCCGGGCTTGGCAGCGCCACGATCTCGAGAGACCCGAGTTTAGTCCCGGTCGGAATGTCCTCATTTCTTCAGCTCTCTGGTCCAGTTCAGCACAACCTGCAGCGATGTCGGCCCTTTTTGGTCCGCGGACTTCATCAGCAAGAAGCGCCTGCCATCTGTCTCATAGTCGCGTCCTGAGTGCACGTAGCGTCCTGTGAACAGCAGGTGCGCGGTGTCTGAGGTGAAGTGCGGGTGCAGTTCCACTGTGGCCGCCATCATCGCGTCGCCCCAGCGAAAGAATATCTCTTTCCCATCGGACGACCATCGCGGGTGGTAGCCGCCCCCGTTTGAGACCTGCCATTTTCCCCCGGGCCCCGGATAGGGTTGCACATATACCTCCAACTGCCCGGTTTCCGCAGACTCGTAGGCCATCCACTTGCCATCCGGCGAGATTTCGGGCGTATCTCCGTCACCGAGGCCTTTCAGAGGAGCGGCCGTCGCATCCCCTGTGACCGGGACCTCCCATGCGTTCGCATTCGATGCGGCGTCGAATTGAGTGAAGATCAGCTTTTTTCCATCCGGCGTGAACGTTTTGGGGAACGGTTCGAATTCGGTGATCGCCAGCCTCTGTTCCGGCGAGCTACCATCCACAGTGCTCCAATAGATCCCGAAATGGCCATCGCGGAAAGACGTGTAAGCAACGTGTCGCCGATCAGGAGACCACAATGGATCGCGGTTATCGCCATTAAACGTAAGGCGGTTCAACTTGCCGCGTTGCAGGTCGAGTGTCCAGATGTTCCACAAGGGGTCTGCCGGGATCGTGAATGCCGCCATTTTTTGATCAGGCGCGATGCTCATGTCCTCGTACGCGCTAACCGTCTGCGAAGCAGGCAATTCCTTTCCCTCGCGTGAGACCCAGACCAGGCGCGTAGAGGCCCCGCGGTCCGTGCGCTCTGGACCCCTCAGGTAGACAAGATTTCCGGACCGGGCAACTGCCATGCCGCCGTAGCCGTCATCCGGGTTCGTGAGTACCTCATGCACCACCTGCACCGGAGGTCCAGTCACGCTTAACGATTTCAAATCGAACGGCACAGCCATCAGCGTGCCCGCGTGGGCATACACCAGGTGGCCAGTGGGCAGATAGTGGGCGTTCGACGCGTTAGACAGGATAGAATGCCAAGTTCTCGTCTTGATCGACAAGACCCCTATCTCGGCGTCACTCGCCCCGAAATTCTTCGTGATGCTGAACAGCATGCTGTTTCCGTCCGGCAGCATCTCAGGCCAACGATGCCCCTGCTCCCTGCGTGCCGGATCTGGAGAAGTCACTGTTTCGCGCTTTCCGCCGTTTTGCAAGACCCGCGACAAGCCCCCTCTCCAGAAACGACCCAAGTAGATATAGCCGTCCGCGCCCCACGTAGCCCCTGCCGCCCCGTCGGTGATTGACATGATCTCGACCACCGATCCGCCCTCGACCGGAACTTTCTTCATCCGGGACGCAGTAAGGAATCCCACCCATTGCCCATCCGGCGAGAAGAACGGCAAGCTCGCGCCTTCCGTACCGGGGACGGAGGTTCCTTCAAACGCGTCCATACGGCGCAGATACAGCATGGGCAACGCGGAGTCACCGCTCCGGACTACATAGGCCACCCGCTGACCGTCGGGTGAAATCGCCAGGGGAATGCCTCCTTCGGTGTCAAGCCAGGTGTTCGCCGGCGTGGTGATCGAGAAACGGGCGACCGCAGGCCTGCTGCCAGCGTCGCGCATGATCCAGAAAAGCACGCTGGCGACCACAGCCAGCGCGGCGACCGCCCATGCCACCCACACCCTCATGGGAGAGCGCGCATCGGTCGGTGCGCCCGCCAGAGGACCCTCGGCACATGCGCCCGTCAGCCATAGCAGTTGTAGTTTGAGATCGTGCGCACTTTGGAAGCGCTCGTCCGGGTCCTTTGCGAGGCAAGTCTGGACCGTGTGCTCCAGGGCCTTCGGGGCCAGCGGCAGAATGGTCGAGATGGGATCGGGATCTTTTTCCAGGATCGACGATGCCGTGCTCAAGTGCGACTTGCCCTGGAACGCGCGTTTTCCCGTGGCCATCTCGTAGAGCACAGCACCGAATGCAAAAATGTCGGAGCGGGCGTCCGCTTCCTTTCCCTCGATTTGCTCGGGCGACATGTACTGGATGGTGCCAATGATGCTGCCCGCCGTGGTCAGTGGACTTAACGGACTCGGCCCGCTTAACGTGGCCGCGGCGGTGAACGAAGGCGCTGCTCCTGACCCCGCGGCCGTGTTCCGCAGGCCCAGCGGTTTGGCCAGCCCGAAATCCATCAGTTTCGCGCCCCCTTGAGTCAGCATGATGTTTCCCGGCTTCAGGTCCCGGTGCACAATGCCTTGGCGGTGGGCAACCGCCAGCGCCTCGGCCACAGCAATGCCGGTTTTGAAGATTTCGTTCAGCGGCATCGCACCTTTGCGTAATCTTTCGGCTAGAGTCTCACCTTCCAGAAACTCCATCACCATGTAGTCGGTTTCATCCTGCGAGCCGATGTCATAGAGATGACAAATGTGCGGATGGTTCAGCGAGGAAATGGCCTTGGCCTCGCGCTCCATGCGCTGTTTCAGTTCCGGCGAGGAAGAAAGATGGGAGGCAAGAACTTTGACTGCCACGGTACGATCCAGGCGGGTGTCCCGGGCACGGTAAACTTCTCCCATGCCGCCTGCTCCGAGCAT
>QIAR01000629.1:0-3025 GCA_003225595.1 Acidobacteriota bacterium
ATGCAGGGTACTTGGCATAGTCCTTGCATGGTCAATTCAGGGACTATGGGGGGTCCTTGCCACCGTCTCTGCCACCGTCTTTTCGCTTCTGTTTGTGAAAGTCGTTAGTTGCTGGTAGCAGTAGAAGAGGCACAAGAACGGTTAGCGCGGATTTCGTGCAAACTTGCAACACATTCCAGAATCGACGTACACCGTACATTAGGAGTCACCTTGCAAACTAAACCTGAAATGAAACTCCGCGCGGTGGGCTGCCCGAAGTTCTCGATTATGCGGACGTGGCGGAAGCGGCTGCACCGGCTGTGTGGTTTTGAAATTGAGCTGCTTGGTCAAACAAGGGCAGCTTACGGCCCGTCGCGGACCTTGTGCGGACCCCTGCTGGGAGTGAGTTGCCAGCGCGAATTGCTTGTTAGTTCCGCATTATAAATGACTTAGCGGGAAGCGGAGGGTGGAGTCGGCAAGGCCACGCGGACCGCAAAGTGCCGTTTTTGGGGGTCAGGTCCGTGGCAATTCTTCTCAAAAATGATGCCTACACCGGGAACGTCAGCACGTCATTCGGAGGTTCCCACGACACGGGCGTCTTGACCCACGGCGTTGTTCTGCCTCACCGCATCGAAAATCTCACGCGCCAGAATCGGAAAGGCGGACGCCTGGAAGTCGCGGTCGGCCATGTATCGCGTCACAATTTTGTCATTCTCGCCCATCCGCTCGATCATGAAATCTTCGATCAGCTTGCGAATGCCTAGCTCAAACTGTCCACCGGATTTGCGAGCGCTGTCGGCGCTTTTTCGTCTTCTGCCTCGCCCCTACGAGCTTCACAGTGATGGCTTCGCGGTCGGACGGCAGATGCGGAAGCAGGAAGCGCCCATAGCTGTAGAGCATCTCCAGTTCAGGATCGCCGTAAGGAATGATCTGACTCAGAAATGCGTACACCTTCACGTAGCAGCTGAGCTTCTCACGAAATTCGCGCTGCTTGTCCTCGTCCGTGAGCGCCTTGAACTACACCGCTTGCGCTATAATCCGTTTCAATTTCACTTCCCCCGAAGGCATCGTCACGGGGGCTGAGCCTTCCCCGTGAGCAGCTAATTGATTCTCCTAATCGCTGGAGGAATAGGTGGGGGTGGGGTTCCGGGCGGGCAGTTTGGATCGCAGGGAACAGCTTCCCATTTGGGAGCAATCTCCACCAGTCCGATATCTGGAGCGAAATACCACAGTTCGTGAGCGCACTTTAGCGGATTATTTATCTCGCTCAGGTCGATTGGCTGAGCGCACTCATACTCTTCATTAAGAAGCGCCGGACCTTTGTACGCAGGAGTATCGACTGTTGGGTAAGAGATGCGCGAGAGCCACATAACTTTAACCCAAGATGTCGGGCAGTAGCTATTACCTGCGCACCATGTATCCTGAGAGTACCCGTAATAATCTCCAGCAGGAGCGTTGGGAGGTGGGACCACCATGTACGAATTGGAGTCAAAGTGTAGATAGTCAAATCGCATCAGGTTTGGTGGATCAAAATTCGCAATGCTGTAGTCAGCTACCCATCGGCGATCTGAGAGTTGACGCATCCCCCACCACAATTCCGCGCCAGGAGTACCGTTCTGCCAGTAGGCGCGGGCCTGGGTCTTTGTGATATGAATGTTCACAGAGTCCGCATGGTCCGATGTGGGCGGAGGCACAATCTCAAAGTGAGTGATGTCTCCCGTTTCGTCAGCGACCATGTCCCATTTCTGACCGATCTTCGATGGGAAATACGTAATGGGCGTATTCCCGCAGCCGGAGAGCAAGAGACACAACATGGCGAGAAGCGGCTTCATTTACTACCCTCCAAGTGTGGGGGCCGGGGTATCTCTGCCAAATACCTCGACCCCGAGATTTTTAGTTAATATCTAGCACATTGCAACTCGTATAGTTGCAGGCGTACGGATCGCCCGAAAAGCTGACAATTACGTTTTTTGAGCCTGCGATGTTCTTGCAATTCGAGAACAAATTGTAGCTGTTCGAAGCGGTTAGCGGAATGTCCACGTAGCCGGGATTTTCCTGTATCCAGCAGGTGCCATGCAGCGTGCCGGTGTAGAGCAGCACCTGCTTGGACATTGTTTGACCTGGTTACGCGAATTTTTGCGAGGTTCGTTGTTTGTATGGGGCTGGGATACTTCATGATGGACAGGGGAAGGGCATAACGGCTCGTAACGCTCTGCCGGGCTGTTGGATTACTTAGGGGATACGCGTTCGAGTGATCCGAGCAATCTGCCGCTCATGCCAGCGCCCGCCATCGGCGCGCGGCTTGTAACCTTCTGCCGCCAATCTCTCACAGATCGCCGCCAGCGTCATGCCAGAAGAGCGTAGGAAGCGAATGCGTTCGATTGTCTCTGGCTCTCCCGCCCGCACGCCGAAGGGCTTCCTGCCTTCGCGGTAATCGGGATTCTTGAGCCGTGCCCGTTGACGTGCGCCGCGCAGCTTCTGCACGATCATACTGCGCTCGTATTGGGCGAATACCCCGAGAATCTGGCGCACCATCACGCGCGTCGGGTCCGTAGAGCACAGGTCGGGCTCCATCGCACTCACGAGCTCGAACCCGTTACGCTGGAAATCAGCGACGATAGACTCTTGCAGCATGAGGTCACGCGCCAGTCGATCTAGCTTCTCGATCACGACCAGCTTGACAGAATCGCCGTGCAGGGCGAGAAGCATACGCTGGAACTGGGCACGATCTTCTAGTTCCTTCGCGCCCGAGTAGGCGTCGGTGAACCACTCTACAATCCGCACACCGTTCGCCGTCGCCCAGCGTCGGATGGTTTCCTTCTGGCGTGGAATCCCGTCTCGGTCGTCAGCCGCTTGCGACGCCGAGCTTACTCGCACATAACCGAATGCTCGTTTCATGTCAGGGATTGTGACGGAAGAGGATTCGGCTGTGCACAGTGTCAAACGCTTGTAAACAAAAAGGAGACAGTCGGAGTGACACAAAACGTCATTTACCCGAATTAACACTCGCTAAAAATGAGGTCATGGGATTACGCGGTGCAAGCAA
>QIAR01000629.1:3075-3608 GCA_003225595.1 Acidobacteriota bacterium
GGCGGCGACTGGATACCGAGATTAGTGCAGCGCGTGTGCAAGTTTTTCAGGCCGTCACACGGGTCTACAGCGTTTCAGTGATCACATGCTTGCTCTCTCCCCCCAAATAGCATTTGAACCACTGAGATAGTCGAAAGTATTCCCGAAGCACCGCTGTAAGATAAGCATGGCTGAGATCAATTCGGGGAAAGGGATTCATGGCGGGAGCCATTTGCTACATTCGCGTTTCCACGGCGGAACAAGCGATTGGGCAACAATAGTTTGCCCCTCCAGGAAAGAAACTTCGAAGCTATTGCAAGCTCCATGATTCTGTGCTGAAGGTCTTGGTCACAACCGTGGTAACAACCCAGCCTAAAAGCGCCCACTCCTTACTACAGAAACTCTTGGGAAATCGCTGAAACCATTACACTGTAATGTTAGACTGCCTGTTGGTTGTTTATTTTCACTCAGTTCAGGTGGTACGTACGTATGCCGCCCGCAGGCGCGAGGAGCCGCGTTGCTGTTTGCAGGCCGTCTCTTCTTTCTCTCCACGA
>QIAR01000630.1 GCA_003225595.1 Acidobacteriota bacterium
CGAAGCTGCTCAAATTTAAGTTAGCATCTTTTGCGACAGATCCCCGATCTGCCGCATCAGGTCACTATAGCCTTTTAGCGCTGGGCCGGGAAGTAAATCGCCACGACAAAGATTTATCCCACGATCTATGTGCATTGAAGGAGGCTGCAATGATTCTGATCACCGGAGCAAGCGGAAACGTTGGTAGTGAAGTGTTGAAGCAAGCGGCGACCGTGGGGCTGAAGATACGCGCCGCCTTCCAGTCGCCTGATAAAGCAACCAAAGCCCCTGCTGGGGTGGAAACCGTGATCATGGACTATGCCAAGCCGGAGACGATTCGCCCGGCTTTGCAAGGCATTGAGAAGATCTTCCTGGTTGGCCCGCCAGTTCGGGATCTCCCAGCCATGGAAGCCAATTTCATCAAGGAGGTGCGTGCGGCGGGGCCGAAGCACGTTGTGAAGCTCTCGGCGCTCGGAGGACGCGAGTCTGTGTTCCCTGGTTGGCATCGCGATTCAGAGGAAAACATTGAGGCCTCAGGCCTGCCCTACACATTTCTACGTCCCAACGGCTTCATGCAGAACGTGGTGAACTATAACGCCAGCACCATCAGGTCTCGGAACGCGTTCTACGGGTGCCAAGGAGACGGTGCGGTCAGCGTAGTCGATGTCCGCGACATTGCCGCGGTGGCGGTAATCGTTCTCGCCGCGACTGGACACGAAGGCAAATCGTACGCGTTGACCGGCCCTGAAGCCCTTACCAACACGCAAATCGCCGAAAAGATTTCTCGAGTTGTGGGACGGGAGATTAGCTACGTGGATCTGCCACCGGCAGAATTCAGGAAAGCCATGCTGTCCGCGGGTGTGCCGGCGTGGTCGGCTGATGCATTGCTCGATCTGTACCGGTTCTATCGCGAAGGCAAGGCGAGCCAGGTTACGAAAGATATCGAGCGGCTCACCGGACGCAAGCCGATCGCCTTCGACCAATTTGCACAGGATTATGCCTTCGCGTTCCAGGCTGAAGCCAAGGCAGCGAGCTAAGTTCGACAGGCCCCAAGCGAGAGCCCCCAGGGATGGAGCCGGATGCACTATCAGGCTGCTGAAAAACTCCGGTCACTGCAGACTTTGGGAAGTGGACGCCTGAAACAGACTGCGGAAAAACTGGCGCATGCGTGCAGCACCGTGGAAGAGCGGCCCTTCAGGGCCGCGAAAGCCGTTCCGAAATCAGTGCCGGCTTCAGCCGCTGTGGAAACGATTTGTCGCGCAGGCGCGTTTTTCCGCAGCCTGTGAAAGGCGTGCCCTTCCCACGCGGAAGACTCCTCAGTTAGTTTTGTTCCCAGCCTCTTTAGGCGGGGAGGGACTCCAGATAATGATAGGGATCGGCGACTAGAACTAAGAATCTCGATATTCGCAAAACATATATGGTCTTCGTCCTCGACAACTACGATTCTTTCACCTACAACCTGGTGCAATATTTGGGAGAACTCGGCGCCAAGGTCGAGGTGCGCCGCAACGATCAGGTGACCATCAGCCAAATCGAAGACCTGCGCCCGGGCCACATCGTCATCTCGCCCGGACCGTGTACGCCACAGGATGCCGGCATCAGCATCGAGCTGATTCGTTATTTTGCTGGTAAGACGCCGCTGCTGGGAGTCTGCTTAGGCCATCAGGCGATCGGCGCTGCTTTCGGAGGCAAAGTGCTGCGCGCCAAGAACCTCATGCACGGCAAGACAAGCGAAATTGAGCACGATGGTAAGACCATCTTCCACGAGTTGTCTTCGCCTATGACAGCCACCCGCTATCATTCATTGATCGTCTCGGGAAAAAAATTGCCTGCCGAGTTGGAAATCAGCGCCCAGACCACCGATCGGGACGGCTCGCGTGTGATCATGGGACTGCGCCATCGCCGGTTTCCGGTTGAAGGCGTGCAGTTCCATCCGGAGAGCGTGCTCACGGGGGAAGGTAAGAAGCTGATCGGGAATTTCCTTCGTATCTAGTGATCAAATTGCTAGTGCTCAATGGTCGCTAACGAGTAGCCGATGTGAGCACTGTCACAGCTAACTACAAGCCTTCCCTCGCCATCTCCACCGCTCGCATCAAGGCCTGCGCTTTGTTCCGCGTCTCCTCGAACTCGCGCGCAGGATCTGAGTCGGCCACGATTCCCGCCCCCGCTTGAAGGTAGGCGCGCTTGCCTTTCATCAGAATGGTGCGGATTGCGATGCACGAGTCGAGGTTGCCGGCAAAATCGGCGTAGAGTACTGATCCGCCGTACACACCCCGGCGCACCGGCTCCAGCTCTTCAATGATCTGCATGGCGCGAACTTTGGGCGCGCCACTGAGTGTACCTGCGGGAAAGCAGGCCGCGAAAGCGTCCAGCGCATCGAGATCCTCACGCAGCCGCCCTTCGAGCGCGGAGACCAGGTGCATCACGTGGGAGTAGCGCTCGACATACATCAGATCACAGACTTTTACCGATCCATATTC
>QIAR01000072.1 GCA_003225595.1 Acidobacteriota bacterium
CCGGCGGGCTCAATGGAGGATAAAGGTCCTGCAACTCCTCTGTTGATGATGCCATCTGAATTGAGACATAAGCGCAAGGAAGGCGAAGAACGCACCGGAGAGCCTAATAAACAAGCATTACCTTCGGAGCAGCCGATGGCGTTCGCGCCACACCCCGGCGCGGCCAAGGACCAAAACGCGGCTAAAGAAAAATCCCGCTCCGGGCCTGCCACACCTACTCAGGAACCAGAGTACCTGCCTGAACTCACCCCGCTCCCGGTTCGCACGCCCTGGCCGCCCAGGAACGCGTAGGACAGCCACTCTGCTCAGTGGCGGGATAGCGGGACAGCCGTTTTCTGGCGAGTCGCCCGGATCGGGATTTGCAGATGGAGATTCCCGTTCCTCAGGTCCACGCTATCGGTGGCAAGCTGGGTTTCGACGGTGCGGATTTCAACTGGCGCACGGGCAGATTCTTCGGCGGCTCTCCTGCGCGGTCAGTGATCCGGGTCAGACCCGCGCCCAGCAGAACCAACAGCACGGCTCCGGCGATGCGGGATCGCGTCATTTCAGGACTGACCGCAAGCCCACGATGAGGACAAGTAAGCCGCCAACAAACAGGATTACCCGTCCCGCAGTGCTTATCGGGAGCAACGGGCCTTTGCTAAAGGCTGCCCTCATGCCCGTCGCAAAAAATGCGCCGAGCATTAGAAAGGCACCCAGGATGATGACCAACACGTTTGTGAACACGTTGTGATCTCTCAGTTGTGACAACCTGACCAGCTCAAGGTTATGTAACCGCCGCCGCCCGCGCCGCGACCTGTTTCTTTGTTGGCTCCTCCGAGGTATCCGCCAACACTGAGCTGACCATTCTGGTACTGGAATAGACCTCCGTAATTGGCTTCGTTCACCTTCAGAGGTCCAACACCGGTTGGAGTAAGTGATGACGCGCCCCCTACGAAGCCAATTGGAGAAGTGTGTTCCTGCCAGTCACTCCACGTCCGCACGGACTCAATGCCGCCGGTGTAGTGGCCGATCCCCCCAGCTAAAATGCCGCCATGCGAGCCACCGCTCGCGCTGTCGTACGCGATTACGGCTAACGACTCTCCTTTGGCAACTCCTATGTCGAATTCCGTTCCTGCGTATGCGAACCCACCTCCTGCACACACACTCGGAATCCGCAAACGAATTTTCACTTCCATCGTTCTACTTCTTTCCTTAGCTGCGCTCTGTTGGCTTCGGATGACTTCTTCATGGGCTTCAGCTTAAGGGTTCGTGCGCAGCGTGTGCTCGCGCACCGCGCTCCATGATTTCCCTAATCGTCTCTAATTCCTGATCCGTCAGCCCTGAAAGCGCCTGAGCCATCTGCTCCCTGTTTTCGCGGCAGATTTCACACTCGCCGCCCACGATGACGCTTTGCATTGCCCCCCTTCAGTCCTGTCCGCAACCTCGCGGGCTGCCCTAACATCGCCCTGGGACGCGCGCTTCAGCATCGCCTCAGCAATCTTGTGAGCATAGGTGCGGTTCTGCGTGTCACCTGGACACGGCTTTTGCAGCAACTCACGCAGAAGTTCCGTAATCGGAGCGGTCCTCGGCCTGCCGCCAGGATTCCCGCTGACCCCTTTCGCCCAGGGCTTCAGATTCTCCACACGTCCGCTTCCCACTGTTCCCCCACTGTTCTGAGTGAGACCCTTTGGCGTAGAGCCTTTCAGTTTCTCGACGTAAGCTGTCCGAGACCTTGTGCCCACAATTGTGTCTACCGCCAGACCTGACCAAGTGTTACAGATGATGACGACCCATAACTAGAGCCTTTTGGACGACACACTTTATCGTAATTCGTACATCTCCATATCATTTGGTGCAAGTTGTTGATTACTCGTTGCGACCAGTACTTACAAGCAGGAGGTCGCAGGTTCGAGTCCTGCACTGCCCACCAGATAAGCCTATTTGGACTGGACTGCATTTCCGCGGACGCGTCTGAGATTTCTTCAAAAAATTACAAACAAAAACGCCAATTACCTCCGTTACTTGAGGTCGCATGCGTCGAAACGTAAGCTGGAACGAGAGAGGCAGCACATCGTGGAAAGTCTGGCTAACCCTTCTGTTGCGAATGCCATTGCCACTCAGCCCGCCATCCAAACCCCGGCATTGCTCTTGGCAATGCTCCATGTCTCAAAGGGCGTAAGTGACCTAATTTTTTCGCCAGGCAGCCTACCTCATGTCGAGGTAAGCGGCCAGTTGGTTCCCGTCAAAACTCCAGAGTTGACGGTTCTCACCCCTGAAGACACTCGCCGTATCGCAGCCGAGCTCATTGCTGGAAACAAACAGGCGGCGTCCATGCTGCAGGAACAGGGATCTTGCGACATCTCATACAGCCTGCCAGGCCAATGTCGTTTTCGTGTCAACGTCTTCCGGCAGCGGGGCAGCCACGCGATCGTGATGCGGGTTGTGCCGAAGAGCATTCCCAGTTTTGCAGAGCTCAAGTTGCCCCTGGAGCTGGCCGAGATCGCCGAACTGAGAAACGGAATTGTGCTGGTTACTGGCCCAACCGGTTCGGGTAAGTCTTCTACCTTGGCAGCGATTGTGGACAGGATCAATGAGACAAAGGCCTACCACATTGTGACCATCGAGGATCCGGTGGAATTCATGCACCGCCACAAGCGCTCCATCATCCATCAGAGAGAACTGCACAGTGACACTCCCAATTTCGCTTTTGCTCTGCGCGCGGCTCTGCGGCAGGCGCCAAAGGTGATCCTGGTGGGGGAAATGCGCGACAAAGAAACGATTGAGGTTGCTTTGGAAGCAGCCGAGACGGGGCACCTCGTCCTCTCTACCCTGCACACGATAGATGCCTCGAAGACAGTCGAGCGCATTATTGGAGTGTTTCCCTTAGCGGAACAGCAGATTATTCGGAACCGCCTGGCAAAGAGCTTTCGCTATATGGTTTCGCAGCGTCTCATCCCCCGGAAAGACGGCACAGGACGTATTGCAGTGGTGGAAATCCTGAAGTCGACTCTCCGAACACGGGAGTACGTGGAAAAAGGCGAACAAGAAGGCAAGACTCTGCTGGATGCCATGCGGGACGGGGACACGGAGGGTATGCAATACTTCGACGGAGAGATTGAGAAGCTGGTCCGCGCCGAAATCATCGAGCTCGCAACCGGACTGGCTTATGCAACTAACCCTGGCAATTTACGGCTGGAATTGTCCGACCTAGGGGAGGGAGCACCATCCAAACCGGCAAGGACGGGCCCCACGAAGGAAACCTACACCGAGCCCGAACTGGTGATTGAAAGTTAGTCCCTGGATTCTTGTGGTTAGCTTGAAAGGCCCATTAAAGCTCACGGACCAACGGGCTTCAGACAACCGTCGTCGAGGCAGGGTTCACCGACTCAGGCACCGGCTCGCGCTGCCTTCGTGCGCGCTTTAGATACATACATGTCCTGATCGGCGGCATCAAGCACCTCATCGAGAGTCTTACCATCAACCCATTCTCCGACCCCGATACTTAAGCTCATTTCGAAATCATCGAGATGCCCGGCGCGATTCCAGTCACGTACATATTTTCGCGTCCTCTCAACTACCGTACTAGCGTTATCACGTGAAGCATCGGCCAAGATAACCAAGAACTCGTCTCCGCCGTACCGAATTACCGCATCGGAGCCACGAATTGAGCTCTTTAGCAAACCGGCAATCTCAGCCAGGACAAAATCACCCGTCAGATGCCCAAAACGCGTGTTCACCTCTTTGAATCGATCCACGTCGACCAACAAAAAGGAGAGGGGCTTGTGTAAACGCAAAGCGTGACTGATAAAGCGCTCCGCCATGTCTTCCAGCGATCGGCGGTTATAGATTTCAGTCAGAGGATCAGTGAAAGACTGAAGGCGGACCAGTTCACCCTGAATCGTTGTAGAGATCAATTTTTCCCGCACTCGCCGCAGTTCTAAACGTCGCGTGACGACGTATGTGTTTAGCAGGGTTAATAGGGTGAGCAGGCCTACAACCAGCTGTCTGGACACCGTAATCTCGAAATGTACGCTATCTTGCTTCAGAAAGGCGGCCGGAAACAAAATGGCCAGCAGTCCGGCTCCAACCAGTAGGCCGGTCAGAGAGATGATGAACCAAAGCTCCCAGTCACGCTTTTCCAGTTGCGAGAGCTGTTGGCTGACGCGAGCAAGAAGGCTCTCGGTTCCACCAGGCATTTTTGTATTCACGTTTGCTCCTGCTGTCAGGCAGTGTAACCGGAACTATGGGGTAGACTCTGCATTACCGAAGTAATGCAGATTGCTGGCCTGCTCTGCGCAGCTAGATTGGAGAGCTTGTAGGATGCTTTGCGTTAGCATTGCAGGAGATCACTCGCGTGGCGATTGCCGCGACTCAATATCGTCAGAAGTCACAAATCAACGTGTCAGTGGGCCCGCTTTCGCTGCCACCGCGGCTGATCCCGTCAGCGTGAGGTTGCCTTTGAGCTCGATCTCTTCGGCCGAGTGCCCGACAAGCACATCGAAGCTACCCGGTTCGGCGCGCCACTGCCTCGTGTTGACGTCATAATAGGACAGTGCTCGGTCATCGAGAGCCACAGTCGCTCTCTTGGACTCTCCGGGGCGAAGATTCACCCTGGCGAAACTTTTCAGCTCCTTGGCCGGCCGCGGTACTCTGGCGTGCCTGTCTCCTATGTACACCTGGGCGACATCAGCGCCTGCTCGGCTCCCGCTGTTGGTCACGTCGAACGATACCTCGTAATGTGAACCTGAAGATGTGCCACTTGTGGCTGTGTCAGCAACGGATTTGATGGCTAGGTTGCTGTACTTGAAAGTCGTATAGGAGAGCCCGTATCCGAACGGGAAAAGTGGCTTCGTGCCGCGGTGCTCGTAACCGCGATAACCAACGAACACGCCTTCCCGGTACACGATGCGCTTCGTGCCAGCTTCAGGATAGTAGCTGTCGTGCACGGGATTGTCCTCCCAGCGTCGTTCAAACGTCACCGGCAAGCGGCCTGAGGGATTGGCGTCTCCAAAGAGAATTTCGGCGAGCGCTGTGCCGCCTTCTTGTCCCGGATACCACGCCTCCAGTAACGCCGGTACCCGATCCAGCCACGCATTCGTGTCCACGCTGCCGCCGGAAGTCACCACGACAATTGTGTTCTTGTTCGCCGCAGCCATTTCTTGGATCAGTTCGTCCTGTCCCGGCGGCAGGCCGAATGTACGGTCTGCGCCTTCGCTCTCACTCTCAGGGTCAAAACCCGCAGCTACCACCACCACGTCTGCCTTCGCTGCCAGTGCCTTGGCTTCGGCGTCCACATAGCTTCCCCGGCGTACCAGCCCCAACTCAAGCCGCAAACCGAGCCAAGCAGCTCGCCCGCGCTGCTCCAGCACGATCTTGTGCGGCTTCGGATCAAGCGAAAGGGTGGTGTAGTTCATCAGCGCCTTAAAGGAGCTCCAGTTGTCGAAGACGAGTTTGTCATCCACGTAGAGACGATAAGAACCGCCATCCTCTCCCGTTGATTCCACAAAAATGTCATATGAGCCCGAGCTCTGCGGGACGTAATAGCCTGACCAGCGTGCTGAAAGCGTATGCTCCGGGAAAACGGAGCCAGACCGCTTCCCGTAGTTGACATGCGCTTCGGTCCTGGACACGACCGGGTTTCCCTGGAGCTCCGGATTGTCGAAGTATTCCACCGCAAGACCTGGTTGCCCGTTTGTCGCTGCGGTCGAGAAACTCGTCGCCTCTGCCAATTCACTCGTTGTCGGCAAACCACGGTTGTAGTAGACCGGGATCGCAGGACCGAGAGAATTGCTCAAGCCCTCCAGGAAGCTGACTGCTGCAAACGGTTCTACTTGGGCGCTGCCACCTCCGACAGGCACGGCGGGATAGGCATCGGGCCCGATGATGGCGATTGACTTTACCTTCCCCTTGGTGAGCGGGAGTAGGTTGCCCGCATTCTTCAGCAGCACCATGCTTTCACGCGCCGCCTCGAGCGCCACCGCTCGCCCTTGTGGGTTGTAGCGCGGAATTGAATGGTCGGTTTGGTCGCGATCGAGCCAGCCGAATTGCACAGCCGTGCGCAGGATGCGGCGCACCTTGTCATCAATCGTCGCCACCGAAACTTTCCCCTGCTCTATCGCAGGCAGGAGATTCTTCCGGTTCATGAACGCACCGGAAGGCATTTCCAGATCCACGCCGCCATTTGCTGCGGCCACGCCATCGTAGGTCGCGACCCAGTCGGACATGACAATGCCGTTGAAGCCCCAGTCCTTCTTCACCACCTCCGTGTTGAGATGCCCGTTCTGCGTCATGTGCTCGCCATTGGTCAGGTTGTAGGAATCCATGATGGCCCCGACGTGCGCCTCCTTGACGGCCGCTTCGAAAGCCGGCAGGTAGACCTCGCGGATCGTGCGCTCGTCAATGATGGAGTCCGTGTTGTGACGGTCGAACTCGGAATTATTACCCGTGAAGTGCTTGATCGTGGCGCTCACGCCCTGATCTTGCACTCCTTTGATATATCCCACCGCGATGCGGGACGCGAGCAACGGGTCTTCGCCGAAGTATTCGAAATTCCGTCCATTCATTGGTGCGCGGTAGATGTTCACACCCGGCCCTAATAGGAAGTGCACACCTTTGGCGCGAGCGTCCCGCGCGATCTCCGCGCCCGCGCGCTCGGCCAGTGCTGGATTCCAGGTAGCCGCCAGCGCAATACCGCCGGCCATGGCCGTGGCTGGCCCATAGTTGCGGACACCGATCGGGCCGTCGGCCATCTTCAGGCGGGGCACACCAAGTCGCGGCACGGCACGGATATAAAAGTTGTCGACTCCTCCGAGCATGTCGATCTTTTCCTGGAGCGTCATCTGCCTGACAATAGACTCGACGCGGTGCTCGACATCGCCGGAAACGGGCGACGCCGATTGCGGGAACTGCTGTATGCCGAACAGGAGAACAATCACAGCCGCGCAACTGAGCTTTCGCATGGAACCCAGCATGCGCAGTGATGCATTGTCCATAAAGCCTCCAGAAAACGCCTGATCCTAACACGCTACTGAGTCACTCGACGCCTGCTCGCTTCCGTGTCCCCAAGAATCGCGGTGTTCGACCTTGATTGACTAGAAGCGGTTCGATTTTGCCGGGCGCTCTCGTAGAACAAGCGTGAGATTATACCTTCCACTGTCGTATTTGGAGATGATGTGTTCGCGGATGCGAAGATGATCCGCTGCAAATCCGCAGCGTTATGAATTCTTCTTGAGGACGGCGGAGTTGGCCAGATGGTTGGCCTCGGCGTTGTGTTCGCGGCAAACGTGGGATATGGAGAACTCGAAGGAGCGGGCCAACTTGCGGCAGATCCAGTTGAGGGAATAAAGGCGTGGGCTGCGACAGGCGTACTCGCCCCTCATTTGTTTGACCACGACCTCGGAATCAGAATAGACGTGAAGCGTCTTTGCTCTTAGGGCCACAGCACATTGCAGAGCCTCTAGCAAAGCAACATACTCGGCCACATTGTTGTCTTGGCGGCCGATCCATCTGGCAATTCTGATCCTGCCGCCCTCGGAACCGTCGATTACCACCCCAATACCGGCCGGCCCCGGATTTCCCAAGGAACCGCCGTCTACGTAGGCTACAAGATCTGACACTGCGCGTTTTTTCCGTCTGCATCAACATGCGTCAAGAACCTGTCCGGCGTCAAGACGTTTTTTTGGTTCGCATGCAAGCGCCGGTTTTCACAGCGCTGTGGAAGATTGTGTGGAAAAACAGGACAAGAGGATCTTCGCAACTGGTAAGCATGGAATTTTCAAGGGATTGCAGTTGTCATAGAACTTGCCAAACGATTTTAACTTTGCACTGAAAAGGGGCATTGACAAAATTTGATTCAGCATTTACCTTTCGCACCGTCGACGGCCGAAAGGATTGGTTCAAGTAAAATTAGCCAGTCCGAAGTAGGCTGGGTAATCAGCTCAACGGGGCAACCCGAAGAGCAACCAAACCCGAAAAAACCGACTGCTCTGCGAGGGGTAGTTGGGGTTTGGGACTGCGAAAGCAGTGATTACGTCAAAGGCCGTGGCGGTGCATGCTTCCACGCTGTGGGCTCCCTCGCAGGAGCTAGCAGCTAGAGCATAACCAATGTCACGGCCTTTTCCATTTCTGCTAACTTTCCTGTCCCCAACTCTCGCTTGATGATTCCCCGGGAATGCTATTCAATCGTGCTCCGAATTTCTTTGCTGACGACTCCCCGCTCAATAGGGGATCCAATTTCGTCCACTCCCTTGTGCTTGGCGTGACAGGACTTCGTCTAAGATCCGAGATGATGCTATTGACGAGGAATTGCTGGTGAAGATCATCAGTATAGGCGAGGTTCTCTGGGATGTTGTCGGGCTAGAGCAACATTTGGGTGGAGCACCCTTTAACTTTGCGGCACACCTCGGAAAACTGGGCCACACTATTTTTTTCATCAGTGCTGTGGGAGCGGATCAACGGGGCGAGCAGATTCTGGAGAGTATGTCCCAGATGGGTCTCTCAACGCGCTACATGCGTCGTGTGGAGGAACATCCGACCGGTATTGCGACAGTAACACTGGATGCACAAGGCCAACCGCAATTCCTCATTCACCGGCCAGCGGCTTACGATTTTCCTGACCTCACGGAATCGGACCTCGATGAGCTCCTCTCTCAACCAACCGACTGGATCTATTTTGGGACTCTGCTTCAAATGAGCTCCCATGCCCGACGGTTAACGATGAGGCTTCTCGACTCCAACAACGCAGCGCGCCGCTTCTACGATGTAAACCTTCGCGCCAGTTCTTACGAAACCTCCCTCGTGCGTGAACTGATGTCGAGGGCCACTGTAGTCAAAATGAATGACCACGAGGTTTCAGAGGTTGCTCAAATGTTTGGCCAACCGACCGATTCACTCGAGGACTTCTGCCGAAGCTATGCAAATACCTTTGGTTGGGAGGGAGTCTGCGTGACTCGCGGGCCGCAGGGTTGCGTGCTGCTTATTGGCGACGAATACATTGAGGCGAATGGGTATGCAGTGGAAGCAGTGGACACGGTTGGAGCGGGCGACGCGTTCGCGGCAGCTTTCGTCCACGGATTCGGCAGCGGATGGTCTGCGCCGGAGATCGCAGATTTTGCCAACCGGGTGGGCGCTCTGGTCGCTAGTCGCCGGGGTGCGATTCCGGCCTGGACAATCGAGGGAGCTCGAGCCCTTTGAAAACTCACGGTAGCTCGCCTTCGCTGGTGGGGCGCGATGTGCGCGACAGCTATCCGGCAGCCGTAGTATCATTTTTCGACGTAAAACCCGTTGCAGAAGGTGCCTGCGGTATTGTGCGAGTGCTTGCTTTCTGAGATCCGGTGGGACGTCGTTTGGTGTCCGTTTGGTGTCCGTTTTGTTCTTCAGGAATTCCGTCTAGCCTGGTGGGTTGGCTGGACGTAAACACACCACAAAAACGTATCGTTCCCGCTATCTCGTTTTTCCTATTGAGAAAATATCGAACACAGCGACCGAAAGTGCAAACCGGAAGGATGCGGGGCTGCATCCTACGATCAAAAGTCGGACTGGCCTTGACAACCCGGTGGACGCATTTGTCATCGAGGAACGGTAAGAAAAACAGACGAGGGAGCACATGAAGTTAGGCAAAGCTGAGCCTTCGTGCATCGCCGCCGTTGTTTTCCTTGCGGTGATGTGGACCATTTGTGGACGTGGAAGCGCTGAGGGAGAGCTCCATTGGCAGTCGCCAAAGAAGAAACAGATGCGTGTGCGTCTGATTGCGTTAGCCGCGGCTTATCCGCGTTCCTCTTTTTTTGCTAATCAGGAAGTTTTCGTTGCTGAAAAACAGCTGGGCGAAGGCGAGTGGCGTCTCGTAAAGCTTGTATACGGGTATCTTCCCTACCAGCCCCCGCTTTCGGAGTATGGTCTTGACTACTCGACAGTGCACGAGCTTAGTGCCATAAGAGATCCAAGTTGTGATGAAATGCTCTCTCAAATGACTTCTCCCAATAGAGTGGCAGAATGGCCCCGGAATGATCGACCACAATCAAATTTGAAGTATTCGACAGATTCTCCCGTATTGAATCTAGAACGACGGCGGACCACTTTGCCTTGCTACGAGACAACTGCAGAAGATTTCAGCAAGTCGATTCATGAGCCCGGCAGCACCCCAAGACCAGAATTAATCATTCCAAATCGGTGATACTTGGCTCGAAGGCCACTCGCCTCTCGGCATTGCTAAGTGCTTTCCGCCGAATGCCACAATCCTTCCGCGTCGCTAAATTTGCACAGGTTTATGGAGATGTTAACGGAGTTGCCGCAACCGCATTCCTCAAATTCACGACAGCCACCCAGGTAATGTACAGCGTGGCCAGCAACGGCACAGCAAAGGCCATCTGCATGGAATGAGTGGCGTCGGCCAACAAACCCGCGAGTGGCGGGAGGAACGCGGCGCCCACAATGGCCGTGACCATCAACCCCGATAAAGCGTTGGCTTGTTCAGGCAGGCTGTCCACCGCGATCGAGAACACCAGTGGGAAAAGGTTGGCAAACCCCAGACCCACTAGAAAGAAACTGACAACCGCAACGGATTGGAAGGGAAAGAATAGCCCGAGCAATCCCAGGATCGAGAGCAGGCAGCTGACAATAAAGAACGTTTTAGGCTTGATCCAGTTTAGGACGACTCCCCCCGAGAAACGGCCGATCGTGAGTGCCCCATAAAACAGTCCCGTGCCCAGTAGTCCAGTTTTTGCAATATCGATGCTGAACCGTTCCTGCAGATAAAGAGGGATGTTCGCGCTGACCGACACCTCAGCTCCCACGTAAAGAAAGATGGCGACAACCATCATGGAGACGTAGCCGTTCTTCAGCAAAGCAAGGCAAGAGCGGAATGTCGCGGAATGATGACTGGGTGCCTGGATTCCTTTGACGTCCATGGTTGCAGCTGAGAGCAGAGTTACGACGATTGCCACGCTGTACACAGGGAACACGATCCGCCAACTCAGCCCAAACGCTCGGGCGGCAATCACCGGGATAAGCGGTCCCGAGAGCGAGCCAATTGCTTTGACGAACTGCG
>QIAR01000642.1:0-553 GCA_003225595.1 Acidobacteriota bacterium
GCAAGTGTAAGCCGCACCGGCTGGGCAGTCTATTCACCGCCGGGCTATGCATTTTCAACCACCTTGCCCAGTACTAAAGCGCCTGAATCTTCAACTGTGTGGGCGGTAAAACAGGCGAAGCCCTATCTGGATAACGGTTTTGCGCCCCAAGATATAGCCGTATTCGCAATGTCAGATGAGCCTGGATGGTACTATCCCGCGCAGTACCACATGCTAGAGGATCCTGAGGCCGCCCAACGATTTCGCGATTACCTGCAATCCAACAAACTAAACCCCAGGGATCTGGGTTACTCGCGGTGGGATTCAGTTGGGCCTATTGGCCGCAGTGCCGCGACCGATTTGTCCAGCAAACGGCTTTTCTACTGGACCCAACGATTCTTCTCCTGGGATTCGTCAAATTACTTTGCCCGCTGTACGCGTGATCTGGAGAACGCCTTCTATCCCGACATTCCGATTTCGACGAACTGGAATTTCTTTGCGGGACGATTGTACGTGCCCGGGCCGGTCGCAAATAATGCCGATAAAACCAAACCAGACGCCGCGATGGGCGGCC
>QIAR01000642.1:561-3592 GCA_003225595.1 Acidobacteriota bacterium
GGCTCGAGTTTGGACGCCTGCGTGGCTCGACTGCGCTATGGACGGAGGACTGGTTTTCGGACGCGCAGGCATATCAGTGGTCGTTTTATGCGTCCAGGCTGCGTTCCGCGGCCAAGAAATCGGGCGTTGTCTTCGGCGGATATGTAGTCCCGCGCGCCGCCGGCGATCGCGAAGATGGCATTTTGCAAAAGATTTTGACTCTGATCGGTAGCGGGGCGAAAGTTTTTAACTCCTACGTATTTGGGCCGGAGTACTCCTTCCCGGGAAATTGCTATTCGGAAAAGCCTGGAATGCTGCGAAAACTGGCGCAGGCCAATGCCATGATTGGAGCTGCGGAGGACGTGCTGTGGCCCGGGAAACGTCCCCGCACCCGAGTAGCGATTCTCTCTCCCAAGAGTTCTGAAATGTGGGATGCAAAAAACATCGCAATTCCGACACAAATTTCTGACGCCACCAATACTGACCTCAACCGCTCGACCGTAGATTACATGGCGGAGATTGCCGACTTATATCTGGCTTTGCAGCATGCAAATGTTCCGGTTGACTTCATAGAGGAGGAAGACCTTTCGCCTTCAGGATTAGCCCCATACCGTGTCGTTTACGTGACTGAACCGGATATCCCTGAAGAGTCTCAGAGAGAATTGGTGAAGTGGGTTGAAGCTGGCGGCACGTTGGTGGCGATTTCAAATGCCGGAGCGATGGACCGGTACAATGAGCCTTCCGCGATCATCGCGGGGCTCCGGGGCGCACACAATCCGGAACGTGAGAGGATGCTCATTGCGAACCTCGGATTCCTTAAAGCACTCGGGACAGTGCAAGCCGCTCCCGTTGAGGCCCTGGCTTGGGGCCCGCGCGACACCCTGGCAAATTCAGTGAAAGGCGAGGTCGTTGCCCACTTCGAAGACGGTGCGCCCGCGATTGTGCGCCAAAACGTGAGTAAAGGGACCGTTGTGCACTTCACTTGGTTGCCCGGACTGTCCTACGTAAAATCGTCCAGCGGCGCCAGCGGCAAGTTGCCCTGGAACTTCTCGCCCGTCATTCGCAACTGGATCGTCGCGCCCGTAAGGGATGCGGGAATCCAGTTGCCGGTAGAGGCATCCGAACCGATGGTCGAGACTCCGATGCTCTGCTCAAAAATCGGCGCAGCCGTCACGCTGCTGAATTGGAATAATGACCCAGTAAAAAACTTAGGGTTAACGGTTCGAGTTCCCTTCAGTGTGAAATCAGTAGCAAGCGTTACCCATGGGCCGCTGAAGTTCGATGCTGAATCGCAAACCATCCACATTTCGTTACCGCTCACTTCCGCCGACGTCGTTGTACTTAAGCCCTACACGTCTGCCAAAACTCAGGTCAAGCCTGAGCCAGATCGGCCAGGATCATCGCTCTGCCCATGAAGCGCTTAAAACGCGCACACCGCTTTGACTCGCGTTTGCATCACGCTCCGCCATCTCGCAAGCTCAGCCTCGAACGCTAAATCACGCGCGGATTGCTTTGATTGCGGTCGTCGTGTTTGTATTTGGAATGGCTTCTCTCGTCTTCGCGATGCTGGGCTGGATTTTTGCTTGAAAAGATCGGTGGATAAGGCATCATAAATCAACCCGCGCACGGAGAGTTACCTCTGTCCACAATTCAGATAGCAGCTTCACCATTTTTTCCGCTATGCTAAATGTTCGTAAAAACTCATCAAGGATCTTCTGTGGACTCAGGTAAGCACTCTCTTCCAACCTCCAGGTTTCTGCTTTTGCATGCTGCCGTTCTGGTATTGGCTCTCGAGCCGAGTGGCTGGGCTCAAAGGCCCGCTGTGAATGCAGCCGACGATCGGGGCACAGTGTCAGCGCGTCCGGAAGGGCAACTGTCGGCTCGCCCGACGAATGGGCAAGCCCGCAAGCTGAGTATCGGTCCCGGCGACGAACTGGATGTTACCGTTTATGGCGTACCGGAACTATCCCAACACGTCCGCGTTGACACTTCTGGCGATGTTCATTTGTTACTGACGGGGCCAACGCACGTCGGAGGTTTGTCCAGCGAAGAAGCGCAGGCGGTGATCGAAAAGCAATTGGTGGAGGGCAGATTCGTCAAAAAACCTCAGGTTAGCGTTTTCCTCAAGGAATTTACCAATCAATCCGTTTCGGTCGTAGGAGAAGTTAACAAACCCGGCAGCTACCCAGCCCTCACCACCCGACGCCTGTACGACGCGTTTCAACAAGCCGGTGGCCTTACGCCAACCGCCGGCAAAGTTTCAATCGCCCATCCCGGACAACTGCAAAATGCCACCGTGATTACGCTGTCCAATGATCCCACCAAGTCTGCGCAAGCCAATGTTGAAATCATGCCGGGCGATGCCATTACCGTGTCAAAAGCGCCGATTGTATACGTGATCGGGGAGGTGAATAAACCGGGTGGCTATGTGTTGGACGATGATTCGAACAGCGAAACTTCTTCCCAGAGGCTGACGGTGATGCGGGTGATCGCGTTAGCCTCCGGGCCGGGGCACGGTGCAGCTTTAAACAAAAGTCGCATAATTCGGCGCACAACAAACGGTCTCCAGGAGATTCCCATTCGTTTGAAGCAGATCATGGTCGGCAAGGCCCCGGATCCACCATTGCAAGCGGAAGATATCTTGTACATACCGGGCGGCAGGAGCAACGCTCCTTTAAATACGGTTTTTAATATACTCACATCGGCTGCAATTTACCGGTTCTAGACTTCGGCAATTGCTGAGGATAGGCTGGCTGGTTCGTTCACCACAAAGCCGCGAACCTAACCCTTCAAGAGTGCATACCAGATTGCTAACGTCAAACCAATTGTAAGCACATAAAGAAATGCTATTAGTACCCTCTTCTGAATGCGCTTCGGGCTTTTCTGGCGATGGAGCCGATGCCGCTTGCGTCTACGCGGCAGCTCCCTGGTTACTTCTGGAGGTGAAACCTTGTCCGCGAATTCTCCTGGTGAGGATTTGAGCATCATCTTTGGCCGTGGTTAAAAACGGATTCCGGGACGAAGCTCTTTCGGCAGCGCATCAGTGTGCCTT
>QIAR01000642.1:3601-8127 GCA_003225595.1 Acidobacteriota bacterium
TGGTACGATGAATAGCCAATAAACCTAGTCTATCCCAGGATGCCTGGGACCCCGAATATAGCGCGACTCAATACCACAAGTCTAGATTTATCCAAGGCATGCAAATCGGCATCCAGGCGTCTGTTCCGCCCGGGCTTCACAGCTCACACATTTCACATCTTTAGTAGCACTTTTGCTTGTCTAGCTGGCCCTCCCGATCGCAGATTGGAAGACTTCGTATACCCTTGGAACCTGCGCCGTGGCCGAGAACCTTTCCTCCACGGTTTTGCGCCCTGCGATACCTAGCTTCCTTCTTAATTCTGGGGAACGCAGAAGAATTGTAAGCTTTGCGATCCATTCCTCTGCACTGTTTGCAAGAAAGCCGTTCTCTCCGTCGCTGATCAAATCGGTGTTCATCCCCACAGACGAACACACAGCCGGAATCCCGAGCCCCATATATTGAAGAGCCTTGCAGCCACATTTTCCGCGACTCCAAAGGTCATCTGGCAGAGGCATGACTCCAATATCTAAAGCGGCGAGATCTTGAGTCTCCGTATTAGACCTCCACGGAACAACTTCGACATCCACCCCATCGAGCTTGTAATCGGATGGCCCGATAACCCGCACTCGAAACCGCTCGCGCCTGGCAAGTTCGGACAGAATCGGCCGAAGGAGATCAAAGTGCTGGACGGTGCTGTAACTTCCTGTCCAACCGATTACGGGTGAGGTAGTGTCGCGAACTGACCCAACCCGGTAGGTGTTGGTATCTATCGTCGTCGGAATCACGGTGACATTTTGGTTGAACGTCCGCGCGTATTCTGCCAAATAGTTATTGCCTACCATCACGTGGGATGCTAATGTGCAAATCGTTCGTGTCTTGCCAGGCGCCTTCAACAGGCTGAGCCAGCCGTTTGCCGGGCTTCGATAGCGAACAAAAATGGCGTCATCGAAATCAAAAACCAGAGGCACCCTCCAAAGGTGCACGATTCTCTCGAATATCGAAGGACCGAAGAGTGCGGCCTCGCGAAACACGTACACTAAATCGTAAGACTTTGCCTGGCCGACCGTCGACAAGCGACGAATGAAAGCTTTACTGATCTCAATCCCTTTTTTCCACCACTGTCCTCTGGCATAGAGGACGTCCCTTAAATTCCTGTCCTCAAATGCGGCGAACGTGATCTCGACCCCCGACTGCTTCAATCCACCCTGCCATTGCTCAATGCGATAACGCTGGCCCGGCGAGGTGTCATAGATGCTGGGAACCAAAGCGAGCACACGCATAATGTCAACCAATAGGGAAATTTTAAAAACCTCACTTTGTGCGGTCCGGTTCGCCTGTCAGTCCGCTATGGCTGACTTCTCACCACGCTTACCTACGCGCATATATAACCTATGGTAGCTTGCCCGTCCAATTGTCCCTAGGTCGAAGTGTTCTCGGGCAACTTCCCGGCACCGTTGGCGAAGGCCGATGTCAGCGGTCAACTCGTCGATTGTAAGACTCGCGATCAAACTTTTCAAATATGACACCAACTCTATTCGTGAACAGGAGATCGTCAGTATCTCCGATACCGGAGTTGCAAAGCACAGGAAGACCGCAGGCAAGAAATTCGCCGATTTTCGTTGGAGACGAAGCCAATTTTGAATAGCTCGGCTTTATGAAACAGAACGCGAAGTCGGCTGCGGCTACGTATTCAGGGACCTCATCCGGAGACACTGAACCCACCCGATAATCTCCAGGCGAAAGGCCCAGCTCCAGCAAACGGCTCGTGAAGGCCTCTGCCTGCGTCTGGCTCTGGGTCAGCACAAGCGCGAAAATAGTGGGATCGCGTTCATGTGCCACCGCGATAAACGCCGCCATTTCCGACATAAGATACCAGCCGCCTAAGGCTCCGACATAGACCAGCACACGACGTTCATCCACGTTCAGCTTCTTGCGTATTGATTCTCTTTGGCCAGGACCCGCTTCCCGAAACTTCTTCATATCGACACAGCAGGGTATGACTTCAATCGGTCGCCCTATCGAATCCGTCGCTGAGCAACCGGGGAATAGGGTTTCACGAGCACGATGGGTGAGAACCACAAACGCGTCCGCGGAAGCAAGCAGTCGGCGCTCCACTGCTTTCGTAATCCGGTACAGAGTCCCGCCAGGCGGCCACAATCCGGCATCCACGTACTCTTCTGGCATGAATCCCCTGATATCGAATATTAGCTTAGCCAGACCAAGCACACGCGCCAGGGCCGCCATTGCAGCCGGTACATGTCCCCGAGCATGAATAACATCAACCCGATACTTCCGCGCCACATAGCACGACACCAGGTTTCCCCGCAAAATGTCATACGCGGTCGCAGGCAGCGACGGAAATTTGTGATACCGAAGCGAAATCCACCTGATTCCCTGCTTTCGCAAAGTTTCCCTGCATTGCTGGCGCTCGATGGAAGACCAGGCGGGATTCCTGGGTTCAAACGTAAGCAGCGTTGGCTGAATTTCACTCGCGGCTAGTTCTCGCAGATACGGTACAACCTGGCTCTGCACCAAAGGTTCACGTAGCGCAAAATAACAAATGTAGAGAGCGTTCATGGACTGACGCCTATTGGCCACTCGCGTGCCGGAGCGACCGTCGTAAGTGGCAGCAACGACATCGGGAGCCACCAGACTCCGTGGAACTATCGTTCCCCCAGACTCTACGCATTCTTCGTCTTGTCCCAAAGAGCTCGACCCCACCCCACGAAAGTTGCTAGATCGATCACAGCCAGGATAGTTCCCACCAACATAAGTCGTGCCGGGTTGAATAACCAGGCGATACGGCAATTCTCGTCGTATTTCCATATTGCTCTTTTGCGGCTCTGGCCACTGCTGCCAGCAGCAACACAAACAACCAAACCCTGCTGTGCGCTGCAGCCAGGATCACAATCAGCAGAGCTACAAGATATTTTCGGGCGATGCCGTAATGCCAGTATCGCTGGTGGCCTGCCAGAACATTATGGTACGAGTAGAGTGCGAACCGACGGTAGGTCGACTTCAGTGAGGGCTGGATCTGCCACCTCACCACTGCCAGCGGCGCCCATGCAATCTTACCCAGCTGCTGGCATCGCTTCATGAATATCAGATCTTCAGCCGCTCGCAGGTCCGGGAATCCACCAACAGTACGCCACAAACTGCGTCGCAACAATGACGATGCAATGAATGGACCCCGCATGCGACCTCCGGGTCTTTGCTGTTTCGGAGCCACGTATGCGGCCGCAGCGCATTCCTGGAAAAAAGCTGGAGTCTGTGCCTCGTACGCACCAAAAACCACATCTACGGACGGATTACGTTCAACTTCCGCCACAAGATATTGCAGCCAGGTGGGCGCTAGCCAGACGCCTGCATCAGCCAATGCAATCCAATCGTTAGATGCGGCCTCGATTCCGATATTCCTGCCACGGCCCGGCGTCGCGTCTTTCGCCTCGAGCACACGCAGGAAAGAATTCTCTCCCGCGGCCTCTCGAAGAATCTGAACAGTGTCATCGACACTGCCGCCGTCGACGAAGATAACTTCGCGCGCACGAAAGGTCTGTCCATGAATGCTTGCGAGTAAATCGGAAATTGTGCCGGCTTCGTTGCGAACCGGAATAACTAGAGATACTCCTAAATCCTTCTGCATGAGTACGCGACAGACACATTATGCCGATAAAGCCGGTGCTGGAGATTCCGTCTGCTTGTACTTGACGGCCGGCGCGCACGGGTCCATAAACTCCTGTTGCCACAGCTCCAGCATTAGAAGATTCCACAACTGAAAGCTGTAGTCTGCTCTCTCGGCTAAGTGCTCCCACACCAAATGCTCGACGCGGTCTGGTTTGAAATACCCTCGTTCCCTGGCCCGCTTTGATAACAACGTATCCTGGAGCAATACACGGGAGCTGGTCCGTAACCATTTAGCAATCGGCACGCCAAAACCCATCTTGCGCCTTCTTACATTTTCCACCGGAAGCAAATCCGCGAAAGTCTTCTTCAAAAGATACTTCGAATCCCTACCACGCAGTTTTAGGTGGACGGGCAGTTGAGCTGCAAACTCCATCACCACGTGATCCAGAAACGGAGAGCGTGCCTCCAGCCCGTTAGCCATGGACGCGATATCTACCTTGGTAAGGAGGTCATAAGGAAGGTAGGATTTGATGTCGATCGCCATGGCCGCGTCAACCGATTCCAGGTTGTCAACCTCATGCCACAGATTTTCCATCCAGTACTGCCAGCTCGTCGCAGCAACAGCCTCCGCAAAATGTGGGGCGTAGAGCTCCTTCTTTCTAGCACCAGTGAAATATGCCACCCAGTTGCTATATCGTACTGGCCTTTCCTCATGAGCGACGGAAAGGAATCGTTTTGCCCTCCGAACTCCATTTTTCGAGTCAATCGAATCCGGCAAGAGTTTGGCGAGGACGGCAGCCGCCGAGCCCCAAAAGGCAAAAGATGCGATCCTGTCTGCGATTCGAGTTGCAGCATACCTATCGTATCCGGCGAAACTCTCGTCACCACCGTCACCATTCAGCGCAACGGTTACGCCTGACCT
>QIAR01000643.1:0-445 GCA_003225595.1 Acidobacteriota bacterium
AATCACAACCATGACATCAAAAACATCTTCAAAAGCGCCGCCACACAGGCCAGCAGTTGTGCTGGCCCATTACACGATTTTTATGAAGCCTTGCTGGCCAAAGGGATGAGGTCCTCGATGGCTCGTCTCACCTTGGCACGCAAGATTGCAACCATTACTTTGATCGTCTGGAAGAGAGGAGAACGTTTCGACGCCGAACAACTAAAACCGCAAGCAGCTTGAGCGTCTCTGGCATAGAGTCCGCTTCATCCTCAGGGGTCACCCTGACGGTGCCAATCGGGTGCTTCAGGACGCTCGGGTTCGAGGGAGAGTATCTAGCGAGATGGTAGTCCTTGTGTGCTTCGCGCACCGAGTCTCATGCCTAAACCCTATGCCCCCTCGGACAACCCAAGAAAGCTATAGGCTACTTAGTCTCCGATAGGACCATGGTTGCCAGCGGTGCAAC
>QIAR01000643.1:462-2439 GCA_003225595.1 Acidobacteriota bacterium
AACGGATGCGCCAATCACCTTGGCCCGGCCGCACAAGCGACCGGGCGCAAAAGCGGTCGAAACCAAAAGGTCGGCTGCACACGCTGGGGCTGGATGCCGCGAGAACATTCGTGGCCTCCCGGTGGAGGGAGAAAAAATGTCTCTTGACATCCCCTTCAATAGGACCATCTCGCATTACCGCATCATCGAGAAGCTCGGCGGCGGCGGCATGGGTGTCGTCTTCAAGGCCGAGGACACCCGCCTGGGTCGCTTTGTCGCCCTGAAATTCCTGCCCGAGGATGTAGCGAAGGACCCACAGGCTCTGGAGCGTTTCCGCCGAGAAGCCCGTGCCGCTTCCGCGTTGAATCATGCCAACATCTGCACCATTCACGACATTGGTGAGCAAGATGGCCAGGCATTCATCGCCATGGAATACCTGGACGGCCAAACTCTGAAGCACATGATCGGCGGCCAGCCGTTGGAACTAGAGACACTGCTCTCGCTGGCCATTGAGATTTCCGACGCGCTCGACGCAGCACATGCGAAGGGTATCGTTCATCGCGACATCAAGCCCGCTAACATCTTCGTGACCGACCGCGGTCATGCCAAGATTCTCGACTTCGGACTTGCCAAGGTGGCGCGGCCGGGGGGCACACACTCGGTCGAAGCCACGCAGACAGGGGCTATCGAAGAGCATCTCACCAGCCCGGGAACGGCGGTTGGCACCGCCGCCTACATGTCGCCCGAGCAGGCGCGGGGCAAGGACCTGGATGCGCGCACCGATCTGTTCTCGTTTGGTGCCGTGTTGTACGAGATGGCTACTGGCAAGCTACCCTTTCGGGGAGCCACGACGACCGACTTGTTCGATTCGATTCTGCACAAGGCCCCAATGACCGCAGGGCGGCTCAATCCTGAACTGCCGCCGAAACTGGAAGACATCATCAGCAAGGCATTGGAGAAAGACCGCGACTTGCGCTATCAGGTCGCGTCGGAAATGCGGGCCGACCTGAAACGTCTCAAGCGCGAAACCGAGTCGAGCCGAACCGCAGTGCCTGCTGCCGCAGAGGAGGAATACGCGGAAGAAGGAAGCAGGACAGCATCTGCCAGTCGTCCGGCTTCGAGCGGCAAACAGAAGGCGGCATCTTCTTATGGACAAGCAGCAGTTGCCAGCCAACCGCCGAGCCGCCTTTGGAAGATTCTCATTCCCACCGCCATCATCGCAGTTGTCGCGCTGATTGCAGGCGGCCTCTACTACTTCCGCTCGCGTCCAGCAACGCCGCTGACAGAAAAAGACACTATCGTGTTGGCCGACTTCGCCAACACCACTGGCGATGCGGTTTTTGATGACGCCCTGAAACAGGCGCTGGCCGTGGATTTGGGACAGTCTCCGTTCCTTAACGTCCTCTCCGACCGCAAGGTAGGCGAGACGTTGCGGCTAATGGGACGGCTGCCTAATGAGCGTGTGACGCGGGACGTTGCACAGGAAATCTGCCTCCGGACAGGAAGTAAGGCGTTCCTGGCGGGTTCGATATCGCGCTTGGGCAACGAGTATATGGTGGGGCTGGAGGCGGTGAACTGCGGCAGCGGTGATTCTCTAGCCAAAGAACGGTCCGCGGCGTCCAGTAAGGAGGACGTGGTAAAAGCCTTGGGCAACGTCACCTCCAGCCTGCGCACCAAGCTAGGTGAGTCGTTGGCCTCTGTGCAGAAGTTCGACGTCCCCATTGAGGCGACGACACCCTCGCTGGAGGCGCTGAAAACCTTCAGCATGGGCGTTACCAACCAGGCTGAAAAGGGAGACGCCGAAGCGATTCCCTTTTTCAAGCGCGCCATCGAGATAGATCCCAATTTCGCCATGGCTTACGCACGATTAGCGGTATCGTATGGCAACCTGGGGCAGCCCGGTCTTTCCGCGGAAAACTTGAAAAGGGCATACGCCTTGCGGGACCGGGTGAGTGAGCGGGAAAAATTCCATATCACTGCTGACTACTATGCATTCGC
>QIAR01000644.1 GCA_003225595.1 Acidobacteriota bacterium
TGCTTTCCTGCAGCGCGACTCGGCGCAGATGGAGCAGCAGTTGGCTTGGGGCACAGGAAAGCCAGGAGCCGAAGACCCGCTGTTTTCGGCCCAGTCTGACACTGAGGCGTATTACGGACGGTTGACAAAAGCACGAGACTTCTCCCGAAGGGCGGTGGACTCGGCAGTCCGTGCCGACTCTAAGGAGACTGCGGCTCTGTGGCAGGTGAACGCCGCCTTGCGGGAAGCGGAATTCGGCAATGTTGCTCCCGCAAAGCAAGGCGTCACGGCAGCTCTGGCGCTGGCCCCGGGCAGGGATGTGAAGGTGCTGGCCGCTTTGACGCTGGCGCGGGTCGGCGAGACGGCCCGGGCGAAGACGATGGTCCAGGAGTTGGAGAAGAGCGACTCATCGAATACGGTGCTCAAAATCTATTGGCTGCCCACTCTCAAGGCAGCCATCGAACTTAGTGGCGGCAATTCAGCCCAGGCTCTGGTATTTCTGGAAAGCGCTGCTCCCTACGAACTGGGTGAGCCACCACCGACGCAAGAGGGCACTTTGTACCCTGTGTACCTGCGCGGCCAAGCCCAACTCGTGGCACACAACGGCACCGCAGCCGCGGCCGAGTTCCAGAAATTCCTCAATCACCACGGTATCGTCCTGAATTTCCCGCTGGGGGCACTCGCGCATGTCGGACTCGCACGCGCCTACGCGATGGCAGGCGACACCGCCAAAGCGAAGAGCGCCTACCAGGATTTTTTCAGCCAGTGGAAA
>QIAR01000641.1:0-535 GCA_003225595.1 Acidobacteriota bacterium
GTGCTCGCCATGTAAACATCTATGACAAGGAGGCAGATCAAGGGCAGCAGTTCGAGCAAAAAGCGCTTGTGCCGGCGTGACCGAAAGAAATCGATAAGAATCACCACAAAGTAGATCGCAGCGCAAACCTTCAGCACTTCAGAGATTGACATGGGACCTCCTATTGGGGCAGGGTTTTGAGCACGGATGTTGGTGAGCCTTTCTACAACCGCATTACCCAGCAGGGTATGCCTTCAACAAACAAGACCTGCTTGACGATCCCCGCTTTGAAGGACGTATTGCGGCGTTCGGGACTTCTGGGTCGCGTACTGCTGGATAACTACGAACTTGGTGCCCTTCGCGGAGCTAGGGATAGCGACACGTTGGACCGCGCGAGATCGGCGATAAACCAGTACTTTGGGCTCGTGCGAAATGCAAATCTTGCCGAGTGGGAGAGCGGACGGGATGGCAACCTCTGCACGAATGTCGCGGTTCAAGCGTATATCCGACTGCTTGGATCACTCGTCAAGTATTGGGAAGCCAACACAGCTGCTGA
>QIAR01000641.1:597-3346 GCA_003225595.1 Acidobacteriota bacterium
AGGAGTACTTAAAGCCGCTAGTGGACTTTCTTGAATCCAACAACGCGGTTCAGACCAAGGCGGCCTTCTCAGTGCCATTTGGCTCAGGTGGGCCTCCCGAATACTACTACCGCCTTTGCAAGATGATCCAAGTCAAGTATTCCGACTTCAAACCAGAAGGCATGGAAGAGTGGGAAGAGGAGCAGTCGGAAGAAAAGATCCAAGAGGCCGATACCAAGCTTAAGAAAATCGTGTCAGAAATACGCAAATATATCTTCGATGTTTTTCGAGCGATCCATAAGGATCTGTATTGGGATAAGGGCATTACGGACAAAACTGTGAAGACCGATGCTTACAAGCGTTCGCTCGACGTCGATGTTGAAGATCGACTCCCTCTTGAAACCTACCTTGAGATAGTCGAGATGAAAAAAATTGTCGAGAACCGCTTTAATTGGCCGCTTTTCAAAGACGTCTTCAACATTCCAGAGCCGGGCGAGAAGGGACTTGCTAAGAATCTGAAATGGATGGAGCGTATCCACGAGCTTCGGCGAATACCGGTGCACCCAGCACGGGAAAGGAAATACAAAGTTGAGGATTTGCAATACATCGATCTCATTCACGATGAATTGATGAAGCGGATCAAGGAAGCGCAGGCAAATCCTATCCTCGAAGGATCTCCCATCCCAGAGGATGAAGATGCTTGAGCCATTTCTAAAATGGCCCGGAGGCAAAAGATGGCTTGTGCATCAATACGGCTTCCTATTCCCGTTTCGGTATCAACGATATCTGGAGCCATTCCTAGGCGGGGGTGCTGTCTTCTTTCATCTCACGCCACGCCGTGCGATTCTTTCAGACACCAATGGTGACCTTGTCAACGCATATCAGGCGCTCAAGGAGCATGCCCGAACAATTGACCGCCACCTTTCGGACCTTCAGCGCAGACACAGCAAAAAGCTCTACTATCGCATCCGCGCAACGCGTCCGACGAGCATGATTGGGCAGGCCGTACGTTTTCTCTATCTGAACAGGACATGCTTCAACGGAATCTACAGAGTCAATCTCAGAGGAGATTTCAATGTTCCAATTGGCACGAAAGACCTTGTTCAGTACCCAAAGAACTATCTTCAACAAATAGCGGATTGCCTCCGTCATGCTTCAATTCGGGTAGTGGACTTTGAAGAGACGATAGATGAGGCAGTGCTCGGTGACTTTGTGTTTGTGGACCCTCCTTACACGGTCATGCACAACAACAACAACTTCGTAAAGTACAACGCCAATTTGTTTTCGTGGACTGATCAGCTGAGGCTTGCGTCAGCCGTTAAGAGGGCGGTCAAACGTGGCGCAGCAATCATGATCTCAAACGCTGATCACTGCAGCATACAAGAACTATACGGCGATGTCGGAAACCTCTACCGCGTCGATCGTCTCAGTGTTCTCGCCGCCGATTCGCTTCATCGTCGAAAAACAACCGAGCTGGTGATCACGAGCTATGACCTACAGCTTGGAGACCATTCGCGTGGTCGAGTTCATTGGAGTTCTGTTGATTGGCGAGACCACGTAACTGACATCTGATAGGGCTTTGGTGACGCGCCGGTTGTTGATGCTTTCCTCCAACCCTTAAAGCGAAGGAATACGTTTCCCCCGATTGGCTGGTTGGCGACAGGATAGTTTTCTATTGAGCTGGCGTCGGTTGAACCCCTCGCTACAAAGCCATCCCGTTGTGTTCTCACCGCTGTTTCCTGCCTGGAAAATAGCATGTTAACTACCTCGATAAGTGCATATTCCATCCCGTTGTGTTCTCACCCCGTCCTCGGTTTGACCGCATTTTCCGCCCGCCTGTAATATCGAAGTTCAGCATTTAGCCCTTAGCAATTAACATCAGCCCCCTGTAGTGCTGCTTCCATTCGTGGGCAACGCCGCACATGTTGTTAGTTAAGGGCTAAGGGCTAATTGCTGATTGCTGATTGCTAAGTCTTGTACAAAAATGCCTCACGATCTCCCCAAAGCGTACGCACCGGGCGCGATTGAAGCGCGCTGGGCCGAATACTGGATCAAGGAGAAACTCTTCTCGGTTCCCACACCCCCGCCGGGGGAATCGCGTCCGGTGTTCACGCTTTTGCTGCCGCCGCCGAATGTGACCGGACGCCTGCACATGGGCCACATGCTTAACCAGACGCAGATGGACATAATTGTCCGCTGGCATCGCATGCGCGGGTTCCTGACGCTGTGGCTTCCCGGCACCGACCACGCCGGCATCGCCACCCAGATGATGGTGGAGCGGCAACTCGCCAAAGAGGGAAAGAACAGGCAACAGCTCGGCCGCGAAGCCTTCGTCGAGCGCGTGTGGGAATGGAAGCGGCATTATGGCGGGGCAATCCTTGATCAGATGAAGCGACTCGGCGTTTCCGTCGATTGGACCCGCGAGTACTTCACCATGGACGAGAACCTTTCACGTGCCGTACGCGAAGTATTCGTTCGCCTCTACGAAGAAGGCCTGATTTACCGCGGGAAGTACATCGTCAACTGGTGCCCACGATGCGGAACCGCAATCTCGGATCTCGAGGTGAAGCACGAAGAGGTACAGGGCAAGCTGTACGAAATTCGCTACCCAGTGATCGGTAGCAGCGAGTACATCACAGTCGCGACCACGCGTCCGGAGACCATGCTCGGGGACACCGCTGTCGCGGTAAACGAGAAAGACGAACGCTACCGCCATCTGCACGGCAAGAAAGTTCGCCTGCCATTGATGGACCGTGAAATCCCCATCATT
>QIAR01000647.1 GCA_003225595.1 Acidobacteriota bacterium
TCCCAGCGCTGAACCTGTTTTCCATTTACAATTCCAGCCCGGAGGGATCATGGCAAACCTAAAGGGGTTGGGTTCGATCGTCGCGCAGTTGAGAGAGGAAAGGACGAACCTCGTTAACCAGCTCAGACACGTTGACGCCGCTCTTTCGGTTCTCGGCAAGTTGGACGGCGGACGTTCTTACACAAAATCGCGCCGGCGCAGACTCTCCGCCGCGGCCCGTAAGAGGATTGGTGCGGCTCAGCGTGCACGCTGGGCAAGGGTCCGAGGGAAGCAACAGAAGGCCGCCGGAAGCGGTCAGACGAGTACCGCGGCCCCACACAAACGCATACTCTCAGCGGCGACCCGGAGGAAGATTGCTGCGGCTCAGAAAGCAAGGTGGGCCAAAGTGAGAGGGGAGCAGAAATGATTGGTTTACCAAAGCGTCCGTAAAACGCTTGAAGAGGCAAGCATGGTGCTCGCAGTTTCCGACTTAGACAAGGCAGCCGGTATTCAACAGAGCTTGTTCCTGCGACATGGGAGGTGGCTGTGGTTCCGCAATCTAGGTGATTCATGATCAGGGGGACATTTCTTTTGTGGTATGACAAGCAGGTATCCGGTTTATTGACAAACCCCTGCGGTGGGAGCAGACTCTCCTGAACTCGGAGCAGGTGGAATGACGTTAAGAGTACAAACACAGGTATCTGGTGACGTATTCATTCTCCGCTGCGATGGTCGCATTGTGTTTGGCGACGAAGGTGCCGTCTTGCGGGAAAGAGCCGCGAACATGCTGTCAGGAACCCCGAAAATTGTCGTCAACCTAGATGGGGTGGATTATATCGACAGTGGGGGACTGGGCCTCCTGGTTGGACTCTTTGTCTCGGCGAAAAACCGAGGTGGCGAACTCAAGCTAGTCTCTCCCAAAAAGCGCATTAAGGATGTGCTTCGACGTACAAATCTAGACAAAATTTTCAGAGTGTACGGGAACGACGACGAGGCAGTCGCAGCCTTCCGCAAAGAGGTAGCCTGAGGGAACTTGACGGGCCTTCTACCGTAGAGCTTGCACAGTCCGAAAGGTTATCCGCTCCGGGCTTGTTCGGTTGAGCGTTCCACCAACGCCGGGGGAAGCCACCCACGCATCCGCATACCGCTACGGATATTTGACGTCATCGAGATTGTAGCTATTTTCCTGCGGGAATGTTACATCGGCTGAAGGTCCGATCCAGACTGGACGGAAATCCAAACTACTTCCCAAATCCAAACCAGACGGCAAGTTCCAGCCGCCGGGTTGCAAAGCGGCCGTATCAACGTAGACAATCGTCTCGTGGACAGAACGGAAGAGGTAGACCGACGAAGGCGCGGTGTGGGTCCTTTCCACGCTGGCGCCATGGTGGTCGTCACTCTGGGTACGCCGCGGGAAAAGTTCTGGGGCGCGATTCTGGACCTTACCGCCGAGGGACTCAGTCTGCGTGGTATCGAACTGGCTTCGTTCGAGGATCTGGTCGCCATGGTCAAAGATGGGGAACCGTTTTCTCCGGGTGTGGTCTTCTTCCCGATGCATCGTGTGGAACGCATGGAGTTGGATTTGCCCGATGGCTCGATTCCCTCGCTATCGCAGCGGTTTACTTCAAAAACTGGCCTTGATCCGGCGGTTTTGCTGACCGGTAACTACGTTGCGCGTCCGGGCTCCGCGGAGGAGCCTGCGTGAGGCTCTCGCAACTGTTGACGGCTCCGAACCAGCTCACGCTGGTGCGGATGCTGTTTCTCCCCTTCATCATCATCAACCTGCTGAACCATCATTATCTATGGGCGCTGACGCTGTTCGTGCTGGCGGCAATCAGCGACGGCCTCGACGGGCTGCTCGCCCGCAAGCTCAAACAGCAGACACTGCTCGGTCAATATCTCGATCCCATCGCCGACAAGCTCCTCATGAGTACCATGTTTCTAGTGTTGTCGATCCTGCACAAGATTCCCTGGAAGTTCACCGTGGTGGTGTTCAGCCGGGACATTTCCATCCTCGCTGTCGGCGCTGTGCTCTACGCGATCGCCGGGTTGCGCGATTTTCGGCCCAGCATTTTCGGCAAGGCAAACACGTTCGCCCAGGTGGCCGCGGTCTTTCTTGTGCTCCTGTTTCAATTAGACCAATCACGGTGGGTGTGGATTGCCCGCGTTGTTTTTCTGCGGGCGGTGTTTGCATTCACCATCATTTCCGCCGTGCACTACCTTTTCCTGGTGCAGCATCGATTGCGCGCCCACAGCGAAATCCCGCCTGCCGCTTCTGCGTCAGCGGGTCACCGTATTTGACCGTCTTTTTTCATACCCCTAGAATTAACGATTCGCGCTCGAGCGTTATTCTTGATGGCGCTTCGCTTCTACAACACGCTTTCCGGCAAGATTGAGGAGTTCCGACCGCTCCAAGACAATCAAGTTCGCATGTATGCCTGCGGACCAACCGTTTATGACTACGGCCATATCGGAAATTTCCGCACGTTTATTGCGGTAGACGTGCTGCGCCGTTTTCTGCGCCAGAGCGGTTACACCCTGCACCACGTCATGAACATCACCGACGTGGATGACAAGATCATCCGCAACTCCTCTCGCGACGGTCTCACTGTCAAGCAATACACAGCCAAGTATGAAAAAGCCTTTTTAGAGGATGCAAGCACGCTAAATATTGAGCAGCCTGTTTTGGTGCGCGCGACCGACCACATTCCAGAGATGGCGCAATTCATTGCGCGGCTGGAGCAGAAAGGCTTTGCTTATCGGACGGAGGACGGATCGTATTATTTCCGCATCGCCAAATTTCCCGGGTACGGAAAACTCTCGAAGAGAGATTTCGCAGGCATGGAGGATGGCGCGCGCGTAGACGTCGATGACTATGATAAGGATAGTGCCCGCGACTTTGCGCTCTGGAAATCGCCCAAGCCTGGCGAGGCTTTTTGGGAAACGATTATCGGCCGGGGGCGTCCCGGCTGGCACATCGAGTGCTCGGTCATGTCCATGCGAGAGTTGGGCGAGAGCTTCGATCTGCACGCGGGTGGTGAAGACTTGATTTTCCCGCATCACGAAAATGAGATCGCACAATCCGAAGCACTCACCGGCAAGCCGTTTGCCCGCTTCTGGTTTCATGCGCGATTTCTGCTGGTCGAAGGCGAAAAGATGTCCAAGAGCCTGGGCAATTTTTTTACCTTGCGCGACCTCGTGCTGAAGGGGCATAAGCCATCTTCCATTCGTTATTTGCTGTCATCGGTTCCATACCGCAATCAGCTCAACTTCACCTTCGACGGATTGAAGCAGGCGGCAACTTCGGTGGAGCGGCTGCGGAATTTCCGGTTTCGCCTGACAACCGCCAATTTCCCGCCCGGGGCAAGTGAAAGTATGGCGCAATTGGCCCGCGAAACAATTGAGCGCATGAAGTCGGCGCTGGAAGACGACCTCAACACGGCACAAGCACAGGCCGCCATCTTCGAAATGGTGCGGAAGGCGAATGCCGCGATCGACAGCGGCGAAATCCGCACGGATGACGCTGCCAAGTTGCTCACGGCACTCGAGAAGTTCGACCAAATCTTCGCCGTTCTCAAGGATGATGACGTTCCGAAGATGAATAGCATCTTGGATTGGGCTCGAGCCGAAGCCCGCGAGAAGGAAATCGGCAAGGAACTGATCGAGATCGTCCAATCCGGCGAACTGAGCGACGCGCAGGTAAACCAGAAGATTGTCGAGATGGAGCAGGCCCGCCGTGGCCGCAATTTTTCCAAGTCGGATGCGATTCGCGCCGAACTCGCCTCGGCCGGCATTGTCGTGGAAAATACAAAGGATGGCGTAAGGTGGAAGAGGAAATGAAAGTGCCAGGATATTCGGTTGTGTCGCGATCAGACTTTTCTTCGGTCCTCATTCATAGGAAACAAATGCACCGGTCCTTCGCTTACTAGGAATGACAACTCTTGTGCAATTCGATCATTTTTATTCCTTCGCAATATCCTACCCTGTCCCACGAACAAGACCGGCGACTATGATTGCGTCGGTGGAGAGTCCTTCCCCTTTGCTGTGGTCAGGGTCAAGATGACATCTGTGGTGTTAAGCTGAAGGCTGAGAGCTCTGCTGACAGCTCCGTGATGAAATCTCTCGACGAATACCTTCGCGACGCCGAACAGGCCCACGGACATCTTTGCGCCGGACAAATCCTCGGCGTGCGGATGGCCATGCTCGGCCTCGTGAAATTGGGCATTGACGA
>QIAR01000648.1:0-679 GCA_003225595.1 Acidobacteriota bacterium
GCGACTTTCGTGGACTTGAGCACGAGCAAGGCAATTCGCGTGGCGGCAAAGGAATCATCCAAAACGCTTGCTCGCCAGATCCACCCAGAAATCGAAAACAAGAATCAGCAGCAGATGCTCGCCTACCGCGAAATGTCGGATGACGACCTATTCGCGACTCAGTGGGTGAAGGTTAAGCTTCCTCCCGAAGAGTTTCCGGGATACAAAGGCGATCGCGCGGTCTGTGAAATCTGCGGTGAGGGCATCAACTTCCGTCGCGAAGTCCTTCGCCAGGGCAGAGTACTGTGTCATGCTTGCGCCTGCACCGAAGATCGTTACTATGAACCACTATAGGCATGTGTACGGACGAGGCCCTGTCACACCACCGCTGCCTCGTGTGGCCGTCCTCCAGGCCGGGTGAAGCTCGGGATGTTCTGCTGCCAAAAGAAATCGCCACCCCCTATAAGCTGATGGCGATTACTTACGCACGTAGATAAATGAGAATTAGTGAGCTCCGGCATCTACGCCGGCATGCGCGTGAACTTCAGCGCCGGGGCGCCGCAGGGGCGGTAGCGTCGAGGTGCGCGGTACGGGCGCTGGCGACGTGTGGTGCACGGTTCTGGTGTGAGGATAGCGTCGCCCATCGTGACATCCCTGTTTCTTTGCCTGTCCTGGCGGAACATCGCAGTTGCCCCAGCCA
>QIAR01000648.1:842-1337 GCA_003225595.1 Acidobacteriota bacterium
GCCGCGGCCGTTCGCAAGCGCAGGAGTGGTCCCGAGCGCCAAGCCAAGCAGCATTACTAAAGTCATCCCAAAGTTTTTGCTCATAAGCCCCCGTTGCCAGTACTCAAGCATTTTGAAGTCCCCGCGCGAGAACAACAAGTAACGAAAGTGCAATCACGGGCTTACGGCGGCGAAGGTGGCCATCGGAAGGATTGGAGCATTCCCGAAAATCCCCGCCCGCAGGAAGAAAGTACCTTCGCGGCCGGATTGGGGTTCTGGAGTTTTCAAGTTGCTGGGAGCTGCGACCCTCGACCTTATCTGAGACCCGTGGCCTAACTCGCTCTGGCTTGTTCGTAGGCGTGCGCCACACGCAGAATTGTGGCTTCATCGAAATGACGGCCGAGAATCTGCAATCCGATGGGGAGCTTCTCGTGGGTTTCGCCGCAAGGAATCGAGATACCCGGAATGCCGGCCAGGTCCGCGGTCACGGTGTAGATGTCGGCGAGGTACATTGCC
>QIAR01000649.1 GCA_003225595.1 Acidobacteriota bacterium
GATGCGCCGTTTTACTTCCGCTCCGAATCCATCGTCGCGGCTGCGCCGGTACATATCCGAAAGCGCGCGGGCGTTGCGGGCGCGGTAGCCATAGCGTACGCCATCAAATCGCGCCAGGTTGGAGGAAGCTTCGGCAGTCGCAACGATGTAATAGGTAGGGATTGCGTATTCTGTGTGCGGCAGCGAAACCGGAACAATCTCGCACTCCAACTGGGCAAGTTTTTTAATCGCGGTTTCTACCGCGTTGCGGACCTCGCTGTCGAGACCTTCTCCAAAATACTCTTTTGCAACGCCGACCTTCAGCCCACGGATCGGCTTTTCTAGTTCAGCTACATAGTTCGGAACTGGTACGTCGGCGGAGGTCGAATCCATGGGATCGCGACCTGCAATGGTGCGCAACACGATTGCTGCATC
>QIAR01000650.1 GCA_003225595.1 Acidobacteriota bacterium
AATTGCTGCAGCGGCTGTGTTCGTTTTGGTCGGCGTCCTGGCTTGGGTGTTCCGGCCGACACTCCCGCCGCCAAAGGTGGTGGGTTCGGTTCAGATCACCAATGACCAGCTGCCGAAATATAACTTCGTAACCGACGGTGCTCGCCTCTATGTGGCAGAAACCCTGGCTGGCCATGGTGTTCTCAGCCAAGTGTCGACCGAAGGCGGCGAAACCTCGCAAATCCCAACGCCGTTTCCGAACATTCAGGTCTTCGATATTGCACCAAACCATTCCGAACTTCTAGTCGGCAGCTTTGTTACCGGGACCCAAACAGAATTGCCAGTGTGGCTGCTGCCGATACCTTCAGGCTCCCCGCGGCGGCTGGGTGATGTCAATGCCCACGACGGAGCGTGGTCGCCCGACGGACGGCAGATTGCCTACGCCAGCGGGTCTAGCTTGTATTTGGTCAAGAGTGATGGAAGTGACGCTCGCAAGCTGACAACGGTAATCGGAGTACCTTTCGGGCCGGTTTTTTCGCCCGACGGCAAGCGCTTGCGATTTACTGTGAATGATCTCAAGACAGCCTCTTTGTCACTCTGGGAACTTGCGGTGGATGGAACCGGCCTTCATCCTCTCTTGGAAGGTTGGAACAAGCCATCACGTGAATGTTGCGGCACCTGGACTTCCAATGGGCAATATTTCGTGTTCCAGAGCTCGCGCCAGAATATCTCCAGCATCTGGGTTCGAGCAGAAAGAGCTAATCTCTTCCGAAAAATTCCTCCTGAACCGATCCAGCTTACAACCGGTCCGTTATCGTTTTCGGATCCGGTGCCAAGCAAAGACGGAAAAAAGCTGTTTGTGATCGGGCAACAGACTCGTGGTGAGTTAGTGCGCTATGACGCTAGTTCTCGACGGTTCGTACCCTTTCTCGCGGGCATCTCCGCCGCTCAGGTGGATTTTTCCCGGGACGGACGGTGGGTCACCTACGTTACTTTTCCTGAAAATACCCTGTGGCGGAGCAGAGTGGACGGAACTGAACGGCTGCAACTCAGCTATCCTCCCCTGCAAGCCAACCTGCCGCGTTGGTCACCTGATGGGAGCCGAATTGGGTTTATGGCCTCGCGGCCCGGAAAGCCCTGGAAGATCTTTCTGGTTTCAGCGGCAGGAGGGAGCGCCGAGGAGCTGATGCCAGAGGAGCGCATCGAAGCTGATCCTACGTGGTCGCCGGACGGAAACTCACTATGCTTCGGACGCATGCCGTTTCAGGAGTTTGGGTCTTCCGGGCCAGCGGCAATCCAGGTGCTGGATTTGAAAACCAGCCAGATCTCGACCTTGCCAGGTTCCGACGGACTGTACAGTCCCCGATGGTCGCCGGATGGCCGCTACCTCGCCGCGATGCCTCCCGACTCAAACAAACTAATGCTTTTCGACTTTGCGACAAAAAAATGGTCGGAATTGGCAAAAGGAGGCTTTGGTTTTCCCAACTGGTCGCATGATGGGAAGTATCTCTATTTTGAAGATTTTACCCAAGGTGAGATACGCCGGATAGAGATCCCCGGTCAGAAATTCGAACGGATAGCCGACCTGAAAGAGCTTCGCCGTCCAAATGATATGTCCGGGTACTGGAGCGCGCCGGCCTACGATGGGTCGCCTCTGGTGATGCGCGACGCAGGAATCCAGGAAATCTATGCCTTCGAAACACAGTTCCCCTAAGGCACTCTCTTTTTAACGCGGGCTGCCGCCGGACATTCCCATCCTGAAGGAAGCCAAGGGGGAGTACGCGAAGTTGCAGTAACTCCGCTTGTCCGATACTTTAGTCCTTCATGCGCGAAGATCGTCGCGATCCGAAACACCACTGCGAAGTAGTGGAAGCGAGGCACGTAGAAGATTCGATTGGCTACGTGTCCCCTGTCTTCTAGTTCAGGTGTTGAGAACGGGCCAATAAGTGTTGGGCGGCAACGCATCTTGTTCTTCTTGTATTTGCGGTGTTAAAAAGGTTGGCATCAAGAGCGGTCGGAGTCAATCCGAGCCCTGGAGAAGTCTTAATCCTAAAGGAGGAGCATGTGAAAGACCAACCCCATGCTGTGGAAGTTCCAGTCATCGCGTCTGTGCCTATCGAGTGCCTGTTCTGGACGGAAGACGATGGGTGGAAAGGTGCTTGTGCGGAGCTATCCGTGACGGTTCGTGGGAGCAATTTCGAGGAGGCCAAGAAGAACATGGAAGCGGCATTGCAGACATGCATCGAAGCGGTTCTGCGCGACCGCAAAATGGCGGCTTGAATACTCTGTCGGTAAATTTCTTCCACTCAAGATGTTCACAGCCGTGCGATTTGGGCCCGCAACTCATGGTCGTGCGGAATGCCAAGATGGCGAAGCATTCGATCTGCAACCTGGAAATTGGCGATTAGGATGCTGAGTTCAAGTCTCAGTACGCAGGCAAGATGTACCCAGGAAAATGCAAAGAACAATTTGAGCACAAGCTAGAGGAATACGCTCGTGCCGCATAGGAATGCTTCACGGGAACGGAGTAGGGATCTGCGCGAAGGTGACGCCCTAGTGTGATATTTCCCGCGGCATCCCCACAGATGCTGCCCGGTGATCACGCAAGGCACCGAGCGTGCGCAGCGCGTCATGCAATTCGGTGGAGTGGCCGTTGTGTTCTCCATGCAGCTCACCCACCAGTACCCAGATTCGGCTTCTGAGGGCATCTACCGCAATATCCGTGCGTTGGAGCAGTTTCTCGGGGTCTTCCTCAAGCAATGCCGCCTTGTAGAAATCTACCCAGTTCTCGTTATGCTTGTTATCGCTCATGGGCCCTCCTGATCGGAGGAAGGTCAGCAGGATCGCGTTTGCTGCGCTGTTCACGCGCCATGCGACCGATGATCTCCCCCGGCTCCTCGCATTGACACGCCCTGCGGTGTGTTCTTCGACCGAAGGCGCAAGGCAATCGAATTACCCGCTGCGTTGGCATGGTAGAAGCTCCGATGGGTACCCGCCATTTTTG
>QIAR01000651.1 GCA_003225595.1 Acidobacteriota bacterium
TGGATCCAGCGCTGCTACGGCCCGGACGCTTTGATCGACAGGTGGTGGTGGATCGACCCGATCTGATAGGGCGCGAAGCGATTTTGCAGGTGCACTCCCGCAAGATCAAACTAGCCGACAGCGTCGACCTGCATGTCATCGCAGCGCGAACCTCGGGCATGGTAGGGGCTGATCTGGCCAATATCGTGAACGAAGCAGCATTGCTGGCCGCAAGGCGCGGGGCTGATGCGGCTGAAATGCGTGACTTGGAGGAAGCGATCGACCGTGTGACACTCGGGCTCGAGAGACGTACGCGGGTGATGACGCCGGTGGAAAAGGAACGTGTCGCGTATCACGAAACCGGGCATGCCCTGACGGCTCTTTCCGTCAAGCACGCGGATCCGGTTCATCGGATTACGATCATTCCTCGCTCCATTGGAGCGCTGGGCGCCACGTTGCAATTGCCTACAACCGAGAAATACCTGCTCACAAAGCCGGAGTTGGAGGACCGCATCGCCGTCATGGTCGGTGGACGCGCGGCCGAGGACATTGTCTACGACGGCATCATCTCTACCGGGGCACACAACGACTTGGAGCGCGCGACGGAGATTGCACGCCAGATGGTTATGCGCTATGGGATGAGTGAGCGCTTGGGCAATCAGGTGTTCGGGAGACCGACGATGGGTCCATATCTCGACTCTACTATGTCGTTCGGGGAACACTGCAACTTTAGCCAGCGCACCGCCGAGCGGATTGATGAAGAGGTCGCGCAGCTCATGGAACGGACCTACCGGAGGGTGAAGGATATCCTGACCCAGCGGCGCGGCACGCTGGAGCGGATCACGGCCGAGTTGCAGAAACGAGAGACCATCGGCCACGAGGACTTGCAGCGGATCGTGGCTGAAGCCGAGGTCGAACAGAAGCCAGCCGCGGCATAAACATGAAATAAGGCTGGGAAATGCCCTTGATTCGAACCTGCAAGCGTTGTGGGCAGAGGAACCGGATTCCGGCGAAACACCTCGCAAACACGGGCCGGTGCGGTGTATGCAAGGCCGCATTGCCGCCAGTGGATGAGCCGCTGGAAGTTGATCCTGAACTGTTCGATGAGATCGTCCAAAACGCCCGCGTTCCAGTGCTGGTGGATTTCTGGGCTGAATGGTGCGGGCCTTGCCGGATGGCTGCGCCCGAGGTTACACGTACGGCCGCGGATATGGCCGGGCGAGCCATCGTGGTGAAGGTCGATACCGAGCGCTATCCCGAGCTGGCGGCCCGGTTCAACGTGCAGGGCATCCCGAACTTTGTGGTCTTGTACGCCGGGCGACCCGTGATGCAGCAGGCGGGCTTGGTTGACCATCAGCAGATGGAAAACTGGTTGCGCTCTGCTGGTCCTGCGTCTGCAGCTTAATCCAAAGCCCAATTCACTCGGTACCTCTCGCGTCAGCGCGTTCAAAGTACATATCTATGCGCAGCATTTCAAACACTATGAAGCGCGGTGCCGTCGTTGCGCTTGACGGATGCATCGGCGCTAACAACACGGATAGGCGTGACTATCGGTACGGCAGCGCTCAGCACCCCAGGCCACGCCGAATGGCGTGCATGACAGCCAGCACTCTTCAAACCCGATTAGTGACGCGAGCTGTCCTGACGAACAGTACGATGGCAATCAGCAAAAGCGAATAAGTCGTTAGGCCGCCACCGAGATGAAAGTAGAAGGCCGCGAGCCAAAATGCAAACAGTAGCCAAAAAGCGAACCAGAGCACAGGCAAGCGCATTCGCCGCACCTCCATCTAAATCAAGAATGTAGTATCAAACAAACACGCGAAAGAACCGGAAGGTTGCCCCTATGGTCCTTCGTTGCCCGCCCCGCGTAGCAATGCGCCGGGCACAGTTGAGATTAAAGAGTGACTGTCATGGATGGAATGGCTCAGTGGTGTAGCTGGTGTGGCACGAACGCGCTAACCTTCCTCGCAGGTCCTGCGGAGTTTGGGTCAAGAAAAAAGCCGCAGCAACATCGCGTAACTGCGGCTGGGAGTCGAGTCTAATGAGGGACGGCCCTCCTGTCACCGCCGTCCGCGCCTGGCTTCATCTGCATCTTCGGCGAGATCGCGCAGAAACGCGAAAAACTCTGGCGACTGGCCGATGAAAAGCCCCATGGCGGTCAAGAAGTTGAGCGCCCCCTCGGCGGCCCCCTTCGTCTCGGTAGGGCGAATGATCGAACATACTGGGAGCTTTCGGCTGAGGAATGGGCATGGCTCAGGCATGATCAGGTTGGTTTGAAAGTCCTCGCCCCCAAACGGCGGAGAATTCAGGTCTGGAAAGGTCACGGATACACCGGTCACGGGATCCACGGCAGTCAAGGGAGGCGCGTTGCCCGCCTTGTCGTGCCAGGTCTGAAAATGAGCTGTCTCCGTCGGGCCGATGCTGAGCACGACTCGCAACACTTCCACGTGGGTCACCCTCTGGGCCAGCGAGGGATAGAGACTGTTGCCACCTTGTTCGATAGTCGGAAAGTGGAATGCTGCGGTGTTGGCGATCGCCTGAAGGAAGTTCGGGTCGTTCAAATCGGCGTCGGTTCTGGGAATTGCCGTATGCTGCCCAACCGCTAAAGTTGGGATGGCTTGGGGGAACGTGTCACCGAGATCGGGGTTTTTGGTTCGGCTGCGGTAGCGAGTCCACCAACTGGTGTCCAGGGTGAGCTGCATGAGGTTAGTAAGCCGTAGCTTTCCGCTAGATCCGGTCGCTGAGCTACCTGGCACAGTGCGGAATTGCTCGAGATTCACTGTATCCGCGCCTTTGGAAGCGAGGTACGCGTTGATGAAGTTCTGGTGGGTGAACTCGTCCTCGGTATTGTCGTGGATGTACTGGGCCATGTCCTCATCGAGGACTGCAAGGGCAGCGGTATAGGCTGCATTTCCACTCCCGCCTGGGACTTCGCTGTCTTGGATTCCCCCGAGTTCGTTGTACTGCACCCAAAAGTCGGTCTCGAGGATTTCGGCCGCAGCCAGGAACCTTAGGATTGCCGCATCTCCTTTGGTGAGACGCCCGCTATGTTCCTCTGGGCCCTCTTGCCCAAGGGCCGATGAGCTATGGGTCAATAGCCCTGCGCCCAAAGTCGCCGCACCGGCCGCTGTCAATCCTTTCCTCATGAACGAGCGCCGGTTGATTGAGCTCTTCAAGCCATTCAATAGATTTTTCACAGCGTCTCTCCTTTCTGAACTTGATATTGAGGATCAAGGCGCTGGCATCCAGCGTGGAAGGCTTGTTCTCTGATTGATTTCGACATCCAGCCCCTGATTCAGACCACCAGCAGCCTACGTCGGGTGCCGATCCGCATTTGTCACACATCCGTCAGGGGCTTGCAAATTTCTTGTAAATTTCTTGAACG
>QIAR01000657.1 GCA_003225595.1 Acidobacteriota bacterium
CTCTGCACCGACGGTCTTTGGGGACTCGTCACCGACGAGGAACTCCACGCCGCGGTAACGACGATGCGACCGTCTGAGGCGTGCAGCGATTTGGTCGAGATCGCAAAGAAGCGCGGGGGGCCAGACAACATCACTGTGCAGGTGCTGCGCCTCGATTCGAGCGCAGGGCATTGATTCGCCAGGATCGCAAGTCTTCCAGAACCGCGGCCTAGTCCGCCCTTGTCTAAACGGGCAAATGCACCCGCGAGCTGCAAATAAATGCACATTCAGGGGGAAGTTGAACACCTTAACTTCTCTTCCAAATTGCTCATTGTAAGCCGCTTACAAACCAGGTGCTCTGATGTCTTTAATTGGCCGCGTAATTGCATTGTCGGGTATGTCAATAAACTCTATTACTCCTATAGACTTTATGGCATCATAACTGACCATGAAGATTTCGCAAAAAGGACTCTACGCACTACAAGCGCTAATGATGCTGGCCCGCCATTACGACCAGGGGGCCATCAAGATTCGCGACATCGCGTACGAGGAAATCCTGCCGGAAAAATTTTTGGAACTCATTCTGCTGGAAATGAAAAACGCCCGCATCGTAGAAAGTGTGCGTGGCGCCAAGGGCGGGTACCGCCTGCGCCGTTCTCCTTCTGAGATCCATCTGAGTGAAATCATTCGACTGATTGACGGTCCCCTGGCGCCATTCGGTGATGCCGAGCAGCTCCGAAGCCTGATCAATCGCGATGTCGAACATCGGGCGCTGTATCAAGTGTTCCTCGATGTGCGCGACGCGGCAGCTCGGATCCTGGAAAACACGACGCTGGCAGACATTGTCGGCGCTCCCGATACCGGAGGAGCGAAGGTCAGCAAGCGCCGGAGCAAGAAGAAAGATCAGAGCAGTGTGTTGCCAATGGTAATTCACGGAAATGTCACCAGGGTAAAAGATGAATAAGAAATTCATTCTTGTACTGGTTCTATTGTTCGCGTTTTCCATTTGGGGCTTGGCACAAGGAAATGCCACGGTTATTCGCGTCGGCGCATATCCCAACATTACTCACTCCCAAGCCATGGTTGGAAAAGCCAATGGCTTTTTTGAGAAGGCACTGGGGCCAGGAGTGAAGATCGAGTGGAAGACTTTCAACGCAGGGCCAGCGGCCATCGAGGCGCTGTTTGCTGGTGCAATCGATATGACGTACATCGGCCCAAATCCCGCGATTCAGGGCTATGTCCGTTCGAACGGCGAGGCATTGCGCATCATTGCCGGCGCAGCTAGTGGTGGTGCAGCACTGGTGGTGCGGAACGATTCCGGCATTCAGAAACCCGAGGATTTTCACGGCAAAAAGGTCGCCTCGCCCCAACAGGGAAATACGCAGGATGTTGCCTTACGTGCCTGGTTGCTTGCGCACGGTATGAAGTCCGTTGACAAGGGCGGTGACGTGAAGGTCATGCCCATGGCCAATCCCGATCAGCTCACGTTGTTCTTGAAGAAAGAGCTGGACGCCGCCTGGGCGCCAGAACCTTGGGCGACGCGCCTGATCCGGGAAGGCAATGGCCACCTGTTCCTGGATGAACGAGACTTTTGGCCGCAAGGGAAATTCATTACCTGCCATCTGATCGTGAGCACGAAATTCCTGCGCGATAACCCAGAGCTGTTAAAGAAGTGGATCCGCGCGCATGTGGAACTGACGGACTGGATCGACGGCCACTTGCCGGAAGCAAAGAAGATCCTCAACCAGCAGATCCAGAGTGAAGCCGGTAAGGCGCTGCCACCGGCAGAGCTGGATGAAGCGTTCACTCGCTTGCAAGTCACCTACGATCCTTTACGTGCCTCTTTGTTGACAGCGGCCAAATCATCCTTTGACGCGGGCTTTCTGGGACGACAGATGCCTGACCTCTCCCGGCTTTATGACCTCACGCTACTGAACCAGGTTCTGACAGAGAAGGGGAAGAAGACGATCCAATGACACCTAACACTTACAACACGGCTTCAGAACCGGTATTTTCCGGAGAGCACAGGAGCACCGTCCGTGCGAGCGCGGCGCGCTGGAAGAACGGAGCCGCACCTTCCGTGCTCCCACTTCCTCAACCTGTTTCAGATGTTCCGAAAGTATCGCTGCACGGGATATCCCTGAGTTACGAGACGACGAATGGCAACCGATTGCTGGCGATTGACAATATCGATTTGAAAGTCCGCGCCGGTGAGTTTCTCTGCATTGTTGGGCCTTCCGGTTGCGGCAAATCAACCTTGTTGCATCTGATCGCGGGCTTGGACAAGCCGACCTCTGGCCACGTGCTGGTTGACGACAAGGTGGTCGAGGGAACGGGCACGGATCGCATCCTCATTTTCCAGGAACTCGGTCTTTTTCCTTGGCTGAAAGTGGGAGAAAACGTTGAATTCGGCATGAAGATGAAAAGTCTGAGCAAGACGGAACGTGAGGAGAAGATTCGCTACTACCTGCGGCTTGTCCACCTTTCGCAGTTCAAGGACAGCTACACTCACCAGCTCTCCGGCGGCATGCGACAACGCGTTGCACTGGCCCGGGCGCTCGCCACCGAGCCCGATGTTCTACTGATGGATGAGCCTTTCGCGGCGCTTGATGCGCAGACGCGCGACCTTCTGCACGACGAGCTGGAGC
>QIAR01000659.1 GCA_003225595.1 Acidobacteriota bacterium
ACGGCAAGTGGTGGTCGGGTCGGGTGAGGAGCTGTATTCCCGCACCTTGCGGGCGCGCAAGGTCAATCTGATTGCGGTGGATGATCTTCGTGAGCGGATGCGAGTAGCGGTGAAGATCCGCCATCGCCATGAACCCGCGCCCGCTCTAATTGAGAGTACCAGCGCGGATGAGGTGCTGGTTAAGTTTGACCAGCCGCAGCGCGCCGTCACCCCCGGCCAGGCAGCCGTGTTTTACGATGCGGATATAGTCGTGGGTGGCGGCTGGATTCAATAGATGCCGTTAGCTTCAACTTCAGCTCTCAACGTATCTTCGCCATTACTGCCTTGGTTACCGGCAATTTTTTCATGCCACCCTACTCATGTTGTACTGTCGGTATGGTTTGTAACCCGCACAATTTATTCACTTAAGCAGATGCGGGGTGGATCTCCAAGATGGCATCAAGGCTGCATATCATTATCGCAAGCAACTTCTTGTAACCGAAACTGCAACAGATTTCAGGAGGAGACGGAATCTCTATGAAGAAAATTCTTTTTGCAGTCGTGGCCGTAGCATTGCTGACAGGTGTTTCTCTGGCGCAAGGTACTGCGGCCTCGCAAACGAATGCAACGGCATCGCAGAACGCGTCAGCTTCTGCGACTCAGGCATCGGATTCCGGCCAGATCGCTGCGGGTACAACTATCCGCGCCGAGTTGGCGAAATCAGTGGACGCGAAGAAGGCCAAGCAGGGAGACGAGGTTGTCGCGAAGACAACTGAAGACGTGAAATCGAACGGCCAAGTCGTCATCCCGAAAGGCTCGAAAATCTTCGGCCATGTTACCGAAGCGAAGGCCCGTGAGAAGGGGGAATCGGAATCGGCGCTCGGGATCGCTTTCGATAAAGCACTCGTGAAAGGCGGTCGCGAGATACCGCTGAACGCAACCATTCAGGCTCTTGCCGCCTCGCAATCCAATGCCGCGGCCAACGAGCCGGTGATGGAACCGGGTGCAACGGGAAATTCTTCCGGCAACATGGCCCCGGGACGTGCCGGCAATGGTGGCATGATTGGGGGCGCAGCGCAGACGGCGGGTGCAGCGGCAGGAACTGCCACGAACGCTGCCGGAAACGTAGGGGCCGCCGCAGGAAGCACAGTGGGCAACACGACGGCGGCTGCAGGGAGCAATGCTCGACTTTCCGCGAGTTCTCAAGGCGTTGCCGGACTGCCGGGATTGTCGCTAAGCGCGGCAGCCGCCAACAATACGCAAGCTTCGGTCATCAGCTCGCAGAACAAAAACGTGAAGCTGGATAGCGGAACGCAGATGCTGCTGCGGATCAATAGCAAATAGCACTGACTAAATCCGAATAGCAATGAAACAAAAGGCAGCGAAAACGCTGCCTTTACATTTTTAGAATTGTTGGGCCCTAGATGAACAGTTCGTCCTGCGGTACACCCATTCCATCGCGAGGCTGACGGCGGCGACGTCCCAGCAGGAACTCCAATCCGGCCGTCACGCCATGCATCACTCCCGAAATCCGCCGGAGGGGGGAGACCACGGCGTTATGCACCATGTCGGTGGTTTCTTCCACCCGATCCATTGTTCGATTAACGAGTTCATCCGCACGGATTATTTGCAGACGGGTGCGGTCAATGACATCGCTGACGGTCGCGTCTAGCCGCTCGATCTGAGCGCGAACCGTGGTCGCTGAACGGCTGAGATTCTCGGCAATGGACTCCACTTTAGGCCGCAGTTCCACCAACAAAGTGTGAGCCGCATCCACAGTGGGCAGAGCCTTGGTCCTGATATCCGTGGCGAGCGCTTCCATGCGAGCACTCGTTTTGCGTACGGCCAAGTAGAGAGCCACCAGGATGCAGGCCTGAATCACCACGGCAAAGGCGGTCAGGCCGATAAACGTGATAAGAAGGTTCACATTTTCCATAAGTGTGACTCCGCGATCCCGCGGTGCACCGTTACCCGCGCTGTGCAGACCAGCATCACAGATTCTTCGGAGTTGCGTCCGCCGTCGTAGCCTCCTGATACGCTTGGCGTCCGGCCTCGTAGGCAGCGCGGAACTGTTCCTTCTGCTGGCTCAATACATCCTTACCGCGGTCCACCCACTCCGTAGCCTGCTCCCGCGCTTGGCGAGCTCGACTACGCATATATTCGCGACTCTCTTCGGCTTTGGAGCGCAGGGCGTCCCGCGTCTCACTGCCCGAACGCGGTGCATACAGTATGCCAACTACCGCGCCAAAACCCAATCCCGCGAGGAACCATCCAAGACTAGTGCCATCTCTATCGGACATAAACTTTGCCTCCTGCCAGTGCTTAACCTACTCGGATGTTAGCACCCACTTCCGGGAAATACAATTTCTGAGGAGCGACTTACAGCCTTGCGGCAGCAGGAATAACGCGAACGGTTGGGCCGTTCGAATCATCATGAGACTGGTGCCAATCGCGGTATGGTAAAGGGAACGGAATGAGGGATTCAATGCGGGGATTTACGCTTATCGAGTTGTTAATCGTGATCGCGATCATACTGATTATCGCGGCCATGGCTATTCCCAATCTCTTGCATTCCCGCATCGCGGCCAATGAAGCTTCGGCCGTGTCCTCCATTCGCACGATCAACACCGCGGAGGTTTCGTATCACTCGGCGTATCCCACCCACGGCTACGCGGCGCAATTATCAGACCTGGGAGGCCCCACGCCTTGCAACTCGAGTCCGACTTCCGCGTGCCTGATTGATAATCTCCTAGCTCGAGGCGTGAAGAGCGGATACAACTTTGCGGCGCCCGGAACCAACCGCGATGCCAATGGTGTTTACATGGACTACACGGCGGGGGCTGCTCCTACGATGTATGACAAGAGCGGAGTTCGGCGGTTCTGTTCCATGTCGGACGGTATAATCCGATACGACGCGAATGTGAGCCAAAGCACGATCCCGCCTGATCTACCCCAGTGTCAACCGGCTGCTCCGTTGGAATAGACCTACGAGAGGACTGCATGCTGTAGAGACGCATCTAGCTTCATCTCGACTTAGCCCACAGCCAATGGTCCTAGGCGTGCGCACGCCCGTACGCCGGATCCGCCGCCTTGCGCTTGTCGGGAGCCCGCACAAGCGAGACAATGTCTGCCACAGCAGGAGGCATTTCCGTGTCCGACAGAAAATACCGGCAACGCGGCTACCAAGATAGTGGCCATGAACCTCAGAAGAAAATTGAGAAGCCGAGCAAACAGGAGACCTTCGGCCCCCGGCCTCTTCAGATGCCGGGTACCCGCACCGTCTCACGTTGTGCCCAGTGCGGCACTGTGCTGCAAGCTTTAGGAACTCCGGTGGCGCAATGTCCGAAGTGTGGCTTTGAATTGCATTCCTGCAAGCAGTGCTCTTTTTTCGATCCTTCCAGTCGCTTCGAATGTACACAGCCGATCCCGGAGAAGATTCCGCGAAAAGACGCGCGCAATGACTGCACCTTCTACTCCATGCGTGTCACCATGGAGAAAGAAACCTCAACCAGTGCGGGCCGCGTGGACGACGCGCGTAAGGCATTCGAAAATCTTTTCAAGAAGTAGGTGACCTCATTCTTTCTAAGGCTTCAGCGTAGGTCGCAACAAGATCTCACTCGCAAACGATTGCGGCGCCTGCGTAACCAGCATGGCTACGACATGCGCCACGTCATCTGGTTGCAGCATCTTTGCCGAGTTCTTGGCCGAATGCGGGCTGAATTCCGTTTGCACCGATCCAGGGCAGATCACCGAGACGCGTATGCTATGCACACGAAGTTCCTCGGCCACCGAGTAACTCAATCCGTTGAGCCCCCATTTGGAAGCGGAATAAGCAGCGCCGTTGGGCAGCGGATTTTTTCCAGCAAGAGAAGAGATGTTGACGATGTGGCCGCGATTCGCACGAATCATCAGCGGAGCAAAGCTGCGAATGCAGTAATAAACGCCGCGCAAATTCGTGTTGAGCACTTGGTCCCAAGTCTCTGGCGAGAGTTGATGCAGCGGACTACCAGAGCCACCAATTCCCGCATTGTTCACCAAAATGTCGACGCGGCCGAACCTGCGATCGACACGCTTTGCGAGCGATTCTACCGAGGCGAGATCAGTTACATCGCATTCGATGACTTCAGCCTGGCCGCCCGCCTGAGAGATGGCTGTGGCCGTGGACTGGAGAGTGTCCCGGGTTCTGCCGCAAACAACGGCGACCGCGCCCATCCTGCCCATTTTGCGGGCGATCGCCGCGCCAATGCCGCTTCCCGCGCCGGTTATGACCGCCACTTGCCCTGCAAGGAGTTGATTCGCATCGGACATAAAGCCTCCGGGTCTTAGATGGCCCGCCTCCGATCGCGGA
>QIAR01000658.1 GCA_003225595.1 Acidobacteriota bacterium
AACCACCAAGAGCGTTTCGAGCGCGATGTGGTACGGCCGTTCGTGGAAGAGTATCTTTCTGGGCGGACACCGATTCCGTGCAGTTTGTGCAACAATCACTTGAAGTTTGATCAGTTGCTTATGGTGGCCCGTCAGATCGGCGCCGATCTACTGGCAACGGGTCACTACGCGCGGGTGGAATACGACGAGAGTCGCGGCCGATGGCTGCTCAAGCGTCCGACAGATCTCTCTAAGGATCAGACGTACTTTCTTTTCGGGCTGACCCAGGAGCAACTCAGTAGCACGCTATTTCCGCTGGGGGAGATGAAGAAGCCTGAAGTGCGTGAATTGG
>QIAR01000654.1 GCA_003225595.1 Acidobacteriota bacterium
TACAAGCGCTCAAAGGAAGTGGACGCGGTGAGACTGCGCCCGCATCCCCACGAGTTTATGCTGTACTACGATATATAGTTCTAATCGCGTGCGTGCCGGTTGCGGGGTCGCATATGACCCAGCAATCGTGCCCGCGCACATCATCCTACCAAAACCGTTGCGCAGCTGCGAGAAGGGCAGCGGTTTTTCTTTTCCCGATTTTCTACTGCTTTGTTTTGGGAGGCTCGCGGCAATACTTAAAGCCGAAGTTCGTAGTTTCTTTGCCGAATTCGACAGTCTGCTTGTGCACGTAGTAGGTTTGTCCGTCCACTTCTTCAATCTTGCCCGGCTTGCCACAATGTGGACAAATTTGGGTTTGTTTGTCATTGGCCATGCGAGCTCCTCCTCTTGTTCAGAACTGAAACGGATTATGAGTGAGAAACTGGCGGAGGCTGCGGCGTGCGGCTGTCGAGCGCGGCCGAAAGCAAATCTGCACCTAGTGTGCTTTTCGTTGATGCGCCATGTGCCCCAGTAAGTAAGTTTTCAAGCACGCCGTCACTTCGCATTCCCGTTCCAATGCCCTTCTTACAATGACACCGTAATACAGCTTGTTTTCGCCATTCAACGGTGATTTTACTCCAGTGTTGGCCGCACCAAGGTAACTTGCTGGTGCGCGCTGTGCCATTTTTATCACCGGGGGGCGTGGGCTGGGCCGGAGTTAGAATGACTGCATGTCAAAAACAGTAATCGAATATGTGTGGGGCGAACTCCTGCGGGATGGGAAAACGGCCTACAACGTTAAGCTGAAACTCACAGTTAGAGAAACGATGGTCAATGAAAGTTTCGCGCCAGTTGCGCGCGCAGTTGCACGCCACGACCTAATGCCCATGAGCGGGGTGGATATCGAGGACGGCCACTTACACTTTGCGTTACGTGTTTGATGGTGATCAGCAGGAATATCCCGTTCGTGTACAAGGCGAAACGTTGCTGGCCGCATAATGAGGAACGTTGAAAGGTTTCAGGGCTGCCTCATTTCAGTGTGCAAATGCGCGGCGCGCCACCTTTACGAGGATGGGCTGTGCAGTACGTGTCCGGCATGGACGCCCCGGAAATCAAGCCGGGCGCTATTGGTGGGCCCGGTTGGGCTGCCTTTTTCGCAGGCCTGATAGCTTGGATTCGGCGCGTTGACGCGGCGGAAAAGCTAACGCGCGGCTTTCTTTTCCATGAAAGCTGGCCGGGCACTTCTTGGCGGACGCTTTCCGCCATCCCGGAGTTGTCGCACGTCAATTTTGAGCTCCGTGATGGTGCGACTGAGAGTATTTCGGTGCATCCCGAGTTCGCGCGCAGCGCGGCATTGGTTGCCTCTGTTTTCCTGGAGGACGGTCAGTATAAAGCGCTTCTTGAATTCACGTACCGCCTCGGAATAAAGAATGTTGCTCTTGTACATCTGCATAATGAGGGCTTCGAGCTGATCTTTCACGGCGGTCTCTCTTTCTTCCAGCTTGGTATTAATGCCGTTTTCAAATAACTATTGCGCTGGCCGCTTGGACTCAGTTGCTGGCGCAAGTTGCTGGTGCTGCCGGCGCAACAAATCCAAGCCTTGATAGAAACGGGCGCGCAATTCCGAAGGGGCCACCCAGATGGCGGCACGGCCCACCACCAGGAAATATGGTGCCAACTGCGAACCCTCCAGCCATTTCGAAGTGGGGGTAAACGCGGCCATACCCATAAGGACTACGGCCACCATCAATCCCCCTCGCACCACGCCCAACGCCCCACCCAAAATACGGTCGAACCAACTCAGCCCAGCCTCCTTCAAAGCCCGGCGCACGAGGCGACCGATGAGGCCGGCCAGGATGATGACCGCCAAAAATATGATCAGGAAACCTGCAATATCACCCAACCAGGGTGATTTGAGATGGGGCGCAAACCAATCCGCCAGCCGATGGTACTGCCACGCGGCCAGTAGATATCCAACCACCAAGCCTGCCATTCCGAAAGCCACTTGAAAAAAGCCTTCGGAAGCGGCCTGGATTACGGATACCAGAATGAACAACAGAATTACCCAGTCCGCACCACTCATGGAGTTCCCCTCCCGGCGGTGTGGATCACACCTCCAACTCGCGTCCCGTGAGCTGTCGGTATGCCTCGAGATACTTTTCGCTGGTGTTGCGGGCCACCTCAACGGGCAGGGCAGGGGCAGGTGGCAGCTTGTTCCAGCGAATTTCCTCTAGGTAGTCCCTCACATACTGTTTGTCGAACGACTCCTGCGCCCTGCCAGGGTCGTACTTGTCTGCCGGCCAGAAGCGTGAAGAATCCGGGGTAAGCACCTCGTCGGCCAACGTGATGCCAAGCGCAGTGCGCCCGAATTCAAATTTTGTGTCAGCGATAAGGATGCCCCGCCGCCGTGCGTAGTCCGCCGCCTTCTTGTACAGATTGAGACTAATGTCGCGGAGCTGCCTGCTTAGTACCGGCCCGGCGCGTTTGCACATCTCGTCGAACGAGATATTTTCGTCGTGTCCGCTGGTGGCCTTTATCGCTGGGGTGAAGATCGGCTCCGCCAACTGATCGGACTCGCGCAGCCCCTTCGGCAACTCAATGCCGCATACACTTCCCCGCTCCTTGTATTCCTTCCACGCGGAACCGGAGACATAACCACGCACCACGCACTCGATCGCCACCATATCAGCGCGCATCACCATCATCGAACGTCCGCGGAGTTGGTCAACGTGCTTCCGCAGTATCGCGGGGTATTGGTCCACATCGTCGGTAATGAGGTGATTGGGAACGATGTCCTTCAGAAACTCGAACCAGAAGAGCGAAAGCTGGGTGAGTACGTGCCCTTTGTGGGGAATCCCCGTAGCCAGCACGTAA
>QIAR01000655.1 GCA_003225595.1 Acidobacteriota bacterium
AACATCGATTACAACCGCTGCATTTTTTGCGGATATTGCGTGGAAGCTTGCCCCACGGATGCGATTACCCACGGCCACGGATTCGAGATCGCAAGTTTTAACGTCAGTAATCTGATCTACCGCAAGGAGCAGTTGCTGGCCCCGGGGCCGGCGCATTTGGGAGCTAACGCAGTGTTCAACCAGGCCGATGTCGAGGGCGGAGCACCGGCTTTGCCAGTGCCGGGGAGCTGAAGGGTCAAGAGTTCGGTGAAAAGATGAGACGCCGGTCCCTTGCGGTCCGGCGTTCGTGCATAGTAGGTTGAGTGGCGCGTGGTGTACGAAGGATGCTGGAATAGGCTGTAGGTTTGCGGGCCGCTCGGGAAAGGCTGAGCGGGAAAACTCGATGTAGGTACCTCAGGGGCTAAAGCCCTCACTCATTTGAGAGAATTTATCGCAGGGCCAAGGCCCTGCGCCACCCAAAACCAGAGTTTTTGCGGAGTCTGTTAGGGCTGTGTCCCGCAACTTCGTGGCACAAGTGCGGCGCTGTCAACCTGAGCGAAGCGGAGGGTCCATGTATTACTAATCAGCTGTAGGGATCCTTCGCGGCCTGAAGGCCGCTCAGGATGACAGCCTCCAAGATATGAGGCGAATTGACGGGACACGATACCCGGAGGCCGCGGAGAAACTCTGGAAAGCAGATTCCTCGGGACTAAAGTCCCTCGGAATGACAAGGGGGAGGGAGGCTTATCGGCACCCTTCGGCTTCGCTCAGGGCAGGCTCGAAGTCGTGCCCTTCCCGAAAGCTTCGCGGCCTGAAGGCCGCTCAGGATGACAGCCTCCATGACAGCCTCCAAGATATGACGCGAATTGACGGGACACGATACCCGGAGGCTACGGAGAAACTCTGAAAAGCAGATTCCTCGGGAGTAAAGTCCCTCGGAATAACAAGAGGTGAGGGAGGCCTATCGGCAGGGCTGAAGCCGTGCCTTCCCGAAAGCTTCGCGGCCTGAAGGCCCCTCAGGATGACAGCCTCCATGACAGCCTCCAAGATATGAGGCGAATTGACGGGACACGATAGCCGGAGGCTACGGAGAAAACTCTGAAAAGCAGATTCCTCGGGACTAAAGTCCCTCGGAATGACAAAGGGGGGAGGGAGGCCTATCGGCACCCTTCGGCTTCGCTCAGGGCAGGCTCGAAGCCGTGCCTTCCCGAAAGCTTCGCGGCCTGAAGGCCGCTCAGGATGACAGCCTCCATGACAGCCTCCAGGATATGACGCGAAGTGAAAGGACACGATAGCCGGAGGCTACGGAAAAAACTCTGAAAAGCAGATTCCTCGCGGGCTGAAGCCCGCTCGGAATGACAAAGGGGGAGGGAGGCCTATCGGCATGACTGAAGTCATGCCCTGACACGAATCACGAGTTTTCCGCAATCGGTGAAGTCGTGGCCTGACACGAATTACGAGTTTTCCGCAGTCGGTGAAGTCGTGGCCTGACACGAATCACGAGTTTTCCCGCAGTCGGTGAAGTCGTGGCCTGACACGAATCACGAGTTTTCCGCAATCGGTGAAGTCGTGGCCTGACACGAATCACGAGTTTTCCCGCAGTCGGTGAAGTCATGCCCTCAGAGATGAAATCGACTTTCTCCGCGGTGTGGAGTTTTTCTGCGGCGTGGAGGTTTTCCGCAGTCGGTGAAGTCGGGCCTTCGCAAAAAAGGGATGAAATCGAGTTTTTCTGCGGCGTGGTAATTTCCCGTCGCTTGGTAAGAAGCTGGTAATCCGCAGCCTGCTAACTAAGAAGAATGGCCCTAAGAAGAATTGCCCCAAGAAGAATGGCCGATTTTCTACAAACCGTTCGTGAGCGGGTCGTGATCTACGACGGCGCCATGGGTACGAATATCCAGACGCGCAATCCTAGTGTGGATGATTTTTGGGGCAAGGAGGGCTGCAATGAGCTTCTGGTCCTCAGCCGGCCCGACATCATTAAGGATATCCACGCGAGTTTTCTGAGCGTCGGCTGCGATGTAGTCGAGACAGATACCTTTGGCGGCGCGCGCGTAGTGCTCGCAGAATACGACCTGCAGGATAAAGTCGCCGAGATCAACATTGCTGCGGCGAAGATTGCCAGGGAAGTCGCGCAGCAGTTTTCAACCACAGACAAGCCGAGGTTTGTCGCTGGCTCGATTGGACCGACGACCAAGCTGCCGTCTTTGGGACACATCAAGTTCGACGACATGGCCGCCGCCTATACCGA
>QIAR01000669.1 GCA_003225595.1 Acidobacteriota bacterium
TGCCGATTCCAGCGTGCCCAACAACGTGATTTCCAGCGCCAATGATGGATGTTCGCGCTCAGCGAGTACCTTACTTTTTGTCTGATTCAGGATCGCAATGGCGAGAGCGCCCTTCGCAGACAGTTGCTGCCGCTTGTCAGCGTCGAGGGGCAAGTTGATTCCCTCGAGACGCTTGATTCGTTCCTGCCATGACGAAGCGGCGGCATCGAGTTTGTTGATGAAATCCGCATACTGTTGCGGGGACATCATTTGTGACTTGGCGCAGACAAGTATGGGTGAGAACAGCACGCACGAGAGAAGCAGGGTTGCAAAGGGTCGACGGATCATGGGCGCAATCGTAGTACGGCAATACGAGTGCCACAAGGACAACGTTCGTAGTCCCGCGCCTTTCACCCGGAGTAGCGTTCGTAACTGTGGATAAAGCCCCATTTCACCAGCCACCGCCGCACACCCCAGTTATGAAATAGGTTAGCTATCTCATGAATTTGGGTGGTGTCCTAATTTCATAAACCACACATGACTGGCCCGGCATTTGTTCAGGATTCGATAAGTGCTGTAATTGCCTGTTTGCGACACCACATTGCCACCTGCCCGTTTGTCCCAGCAGTGGCCTTTTTTTGCTTATTGACCGAATACCGGGACAGGCGCATACTCTGCGCATTCTGAATACAAAATCATGGCCGACGTTTGGGCCGAATCGTCAACTTCAGCCACGCTGTGTTCAGGGGGCCTAGCAACCTCAATTTGTAGTTAAGAATGTGAAAGTAAGCATCGAACCAGGTGAGTGGGTCAAAGGTGAACGAAACGGTCGTGGAAATACGTGTTTCCGGGTCGCGACCGACTGTGGTTGACACATGAGTTAGCTTGAGGAGGTGTTCCGTGACCCTGAAGCGTACCCTACGCATTCTCTCCGGTTGCGTTTGCGCTGACTTCCACCGATACAGTCGCCGAGTAGTCCAACGCAGAGTGCGAAAGCAGCTGCTTTCTTTTTTGAGCACGGCGAGTTTTTTCTGTGCGTTTTCAACGGTCGGCCTGGCGCAGATCGGAATTATTACCACGATCGCCGGAGGCGGGCCGAATAACGTGCTAGCCACTGACGTTCCGCTTTGCGGTCCCTCGACCACCGCGCTGGACTCACAGCAGAACCTCTACGTTGCGATACAGTGCCAAAGCTTGGTCGTGCGCATCGATCATGCTACCGGCATATTGACCATCGTTGCCGGTAATGGAAGCCCAGCGCTGCCACCGTTTGGAGATGGCGGCCCGGCCGTTGATGCTACTTTGGTTCAGCCGCTCGGAGTGGCTGTGGACGGTGCTGGAAATGTGTTTATCGCTGATACCTACAATTACCGCATCCGGCGCGTGGACGCGACAACCGGTGCGATTACCACCATAGCAGGTACCGGTTTCGGTGATTACAGCGGCGATGGCGGCCCCGCTTCTGCTGCCGCTGTGAACGCGCCTTATGCCGTAGCATTCGATCACGCGGGCAATCTATTGGTTGTGGATTCAGGTAACGGTCGTATCAGGCGCATAGACGCGGTCACCGGCATCATCACCACTATTGCTGGCGGTGGAAGCTGGCGGTGGAAATGGATGCAATGGGCAGACGGACAGTCTTGGCGATGGTTGCCAGGCTACCAGTGCTACGCTGCACCCTCGGGGGGTGTTTATCGACTCTGCCGGCAACCTTTTTATCTCAGACAGCGACAACAGTCTCATCCGCCGTGTGGATGCTGCGACGACGGTCATCACTACCGTAGCGGGCGGGGGCACCGGATGTATTGGGGAGAGCGACGCCATCGGTGACGGCTGTCTGGCCACAAGCGCGATCCTGAATCATCCCGTTGGCCTGGCGCTCGATGGCGCAGGCAATCTGTTGATCGCTGATACAGATTGGTATCTCGTTCGGCGCGTCGATGCACTAACCGGTATTATCACGGTTGTCGCCGGCGGCGGCAGTGGATGCGCTGCTCAAACCGACGCTGTCGGCGATGGATGCCCGGCTATCCAGTCCAGCTTAAATACGCCCTATGGGGTCGTTTTTGATGGGGCCGGGAATCTGCTGATCTCGGACTGGGGCACAGGGCGCGTCCGGCGCATCGACGCTAGCAGCGGCGTGATTACCACCGTCGCGGGAGGCGGCACTGGCGATGGCCTCCCCGCCCTCAGTACTGCTTTCTCGTCAGCGTGGATCACAATCGATGCGGCGGGCAACATGTTCATGTCAGAGGCCGGCGACGTCAGGCGCATGGATGCAGCTACTACCCTAATCACCAGATATGCGGGTGGTGGCGCCGGTTGCAGCGGACAGCTTGATAATCTCGGCGATGGCTGCTTGGCAAGAGATGCGAGTGTCCCAAGTCCGAACGGACTTGCTGTCGATAATCTAGGCAACCTTTTCATCGCCGACTCAAGCTACAACCGCGTCCGGGGAGTCGACGCTGTCACTCATGTAATCACCACCGCGGCTGGCACTGGCCGGGCGGGCTATACTGGCGACAATGGTCCTGCCACCAGCGCCCGCTTGCATTATCCCAACGGAGTGGCCGTGGACAGCGCTGGCAATTTCTTTATAGCGGATTACATCAACAACGTTATCCGGCGGGTGGATGCCATCACTCATGTGATCACGACGGTGGCCGGCAACGGCACGGCCGGCTATAGCGGAGATGGTGGCCCGGCAACCAGCGCTAGCTTACATCTTGCGGAGGCCGTCGCTCTTGATACATCGGGCAATATCTTTATTGCAGACCTCTTCAATCACCGCATCAGGCGAGTAGAGGCTGCAACCGGAGTAATCACCACTGTGCTGAGCGATCTGGATTGGCCCGGTGGAATTACGCTGGACAACGTAGGTAACCTCTTCTTCATTGAACATTTCGGTAGCATAGCGCTCCGCATGGATGCGGCGACAGGTCTGGTCACGACCGTGGCCGGGAACGGCACTGCGGGTTTCAGCGGCGACAACGGCCCGGCGACCAGCGCAGCATTGTATTACCCAGTTGGAATTGCCGTGGACGCTAAAGGCAGCATCTTCATTCCCGATAACAATCGCATCCGCAAAGTGGATCTGGGCGTACCTGCAATGGCAGCTTCCGCCACTTCGCTGAATTTCGGCAAAGTTAAGGTGGGGAGGCAAAGCAAGCCCCAGAGGATCACGATCACTAACACCGGCACGGCTCTGCTTGAGTTCTTCAGTATTACCGTTTCTGCAAACTTCCTTGAATCGGATACCTGCGGCAGCGGCGTCGAGCCCGGAGCTACATGCCAAATCAGTCTCAATTTCGTTCCCGCTAAAAAAGGAAAGGAGAGCGGGACCTTAACGATTAAACCGAACGTCGCAGGCGGGTCAACATCCATCACGCTCTCTGGAACCGGCGTCGGACATGCAAAACATCCGCACGGGAGTTGACTAGCTTGGCATTCTGCAACTTGAGTATCGGGGCTTTCTGCTAAATCCGCGAGCAGCACGCCTTCTTAAGCGGGGCGGGGGCCCACTCATTCGCGTGACAGCGCCATGTGGAAAATAATCGCCGTCCACCATTTGTGGGTTTTGCGAGTTCGAAGAGCAGCCTAACTGTCGTAATATCGCCATTAAACCAGTAACCGCCGCACAGTCTTATGAGGTTGCCTGCAGTCACAGGCGGATGTTATGTTGCTTCGCCAGGCGGGAACGTATGCTGACTGCTAAGAATCTCTAACAAAACCTTCCGTCCGCCCAGACCCGTCAGAGGGGAACCTGCCTAAAACCTGTAGTGCACTTGACACACAGCTCTGTTCGGAGGGATAGTCTGTGCCTCCGCCCCGTCCGCCCCACGTGAACCAGCCGAGGCGGGAGAAGGTTCTTCGGTCCCGCTTCTAAGAGATAATCGAACCGAACTCCGCGCATGGCGTAACGTAGAATCCCGCCGGGGCACGGTTTGGAATGGTATTAGAAACATTCCCGGCGGGGAGATACAGAGTGTAAAGGAGCACTGAGATGACATTACGCCAGTTTCTTAAGACCATTGGATCGTGTGCAGCACTTGCTGTGGTCGTTCTTGTGGGGATGTCGATAACTTCTCCACGTGGACAAGCATATGGTGACAACAACGGTGGGAAAGAATCAGAGATTCGACAGGGTTTTGCAATAGCCCCGGTCCCGCTGAATCTGGCTGGAAAAAACCCGGCACTGGTGGGATTAGGCAGCTACGTTGTCAATGCCGTGGCCGACTGCAATGGTTGCCATCGCGCCGGCCCAGGAGACAACCAATTCGCCGACGGTGGAAATCCATACTTTGGCCAGCCAAAGAAGATCAATCAGGCGACCTACCTCGGTGGTGGCAGGGATTTTGGTCCGCTAGCGCCAGGTTCCCCACACATTGTCTCCCGCAACTTGACACCCGACAAAACTGGGCTGCCTGAAGGAGGCCACACGTTTTCAGAGTTTGTTCAGATCATGAGGACAGGCGTGGACCTGGATCACCTCCATCCAACCTGTTCAGCTACCGTAACTACAAACTGCCTCCCCCCTCCGTTCGA
>QIAR01000028.1 GCA_003225595.1 Acidobacteriota bacterium
GTCTAGGCTGCTGCTGACATAGCGGTCCATGAATGTTACCTCGCCCAGCAGGAACGTTGCCAAGTCAAGACCGCCAGTTCCTGCATTCGAAGTGCCCTCGGGACTGAAATTGAGTTGGCCGGTGCGGTTTGCATCGCTGGGTACTCGCAGGTTCATGGCATACCGGATGTCTGCACCGAACTTGTATTGGTGGTTACCGACCACTTTCGTCCAGTTGTTGACGAATTGGAACTGCTGCTCGCTCTCCGTCAGCGGACAGTTGCAGCGGGCCACATTTAAGCCATCGCCAAAGTTCGAAGTTATGTTGCCGCCACCCTTGTTCGCCGCGGCGGTCATAAAAAAGGCAGCCAGACCTGAAGTGGCAGTGTTCCCCAGGTTCATGTTCGGGATGCCGAACGTATTCATCGGGCTCGTGCCTTCGTCGGGTTTGTGCGTCTGGGGGTTGTATTTGAAGTAGCCGAAGCGAAAGTCGGTCAGCAGAGACGAGCTTAGAGTCTTGGTAAAGCCTGTTGCCAAGCTGTAATTGTGGGTGGTTGCGTTGCCCGCCAGACCGAGTAATCCGAACCCCACGCCGCCCAATTGACCAAGTGAGCCTTTGCCGGACAGGCTGAAATAGTCAAGACTGAAACGCCCGAAGACCTGCAGGCTGCTGGCAGTGAAATCGATACGAGTATCGAAACTGTTCTGGGTAAACGGACCGGAGCCGGCACCGACAAAGTTGTTCTGTACATTTCCATTGGTGGGTGTTGGGAACAGCGTCACAATGCTTAGTGCTTGCGACGACAGCTTGGTCACGGGGATGAGGAACGGTGTTGGGCAAGTTATGGGTGTCGGGTTCAAGACCTCGGTGGCGCCACAAAATGCCAAGCGGTTCGCGCCCGTCAGGGGGTCACCAGTCGTCGGGTCGTAGATATAGTTAGACGGATCGCCCACTGTCCCGTTACCAATCAAATGTTGATACTGGCTAAGATCGCAAAAGCCAGTCGCAGCTAGGCAAGTGCTAAGCACTTGGGCCGTCGGAATTGTCAACTGTTGGCTAATGCCGCTGGTTTGCCGCGTACCCTGATAATCGCCAAAGAAAAACAACTTGTTCTTAATGATCGGACCACCCAGCGAACCACCAAACTGATTCCAGCGGCTTGGGGGGACGAGGCGACCAGTCACCGCATCCGGCTTGTACTGGGTAAACGGATCGCGCGCCTGTTGCGCGTCCGACCGACGGAACCAAAAAGCGCTGCCGTGCAGGTCATTGGTGCCAGACTTGGTCTGCACTGTAACTAGGCCTGCGATGGCCTTTCCGAATTCGGCATCATAATTCTGCAATGCCATTTTGGTCTCGGTGATGGCGTCGAGGTTAGGGTTAACCACGATAATCCCAAGGATTGGGTCCTGGTTATCGGTCCCATCAAGTTCGAAGCCTGTGCCACTGAAGTGCTGTCCATTAACGAAAATCTGTTGGCCGCCCTGGGGATTCTCCGTCGCCGCATGGCTCCAGCCCACCAACTTCTGCGTGCCGGGAGACGCCAATTCGAGCGATGTAAAATTACGATTGAGGATTGGCAAGTTCTCTACATACTTCGAGTTGAACTGGATCGCCACATCAGCGCGGTCGGTTTTGAGCTGTGGCGATTCTGCCGTCACCTCAACTGTTTCCGACGCTCCGCCCACTTGGAAGTGCCCGTCCACGCGCGCAGCGGTATCGGCTGACACCTGAATATTCTTTGACTCAAACGCCTTGAAGCCGGGCGCCTCGACTCGAATGTTGTAGCTATCGGGGATCAGGTGAGTAACGCTGTAATTGCCGTCAGCATTCGTGGTGGTTTGGACAGTGGTTGCCTTGGTCGCCGAGGTGACGCTTACCTTGGCATTCGCCACCGCCGCGCCTTGTGGGTCGGTAACGGTGCCGATAATGCTTCCGTAGACGGCTTGGCCAAAGGCAGATGTGCTGAACGCCAAAATAAGAGCCAAGCACATCAGTGCCAGGTATAGACAGAATTGCCTTTTCATTTCATTCCTCCCCGGTTTTCATGTGCGGTGATGCAGGCCCAAACGCTGAACGCCCTGGTGCGTCCTCGCTCGCGGCGTTTGTGTTCCGGATTTGCAGTGGCCTCCGTATTGCATTGTCTTGAATGTGAAAAATGAATAGAAGCCCTTCCGGCAGCACACGATCACACAGTCCGCCGTCACTGTGCCAGAGTACGGTCCGTTGCACGCCCGTGCGAACAACCAGGAGCCCATGATGCACGCCACAGCCCACGCGGCGGCCAAGCTAATCCTGTTGATTCCACTTGTCAAGAGCTGTATCGATCTGTCTCTTCGATATGAAATGCCGTAGACTTTCGATTAGTAGATATGAAAAACGGTGGACGAGTCGGAAGGCTATGGCACGAAAATATGACCGTAGCTTATTGGAAACAATAGCGATCGAAGGGTGACAAGGCATGTCGCCGACAATATCGATTCTCCCTGGCGAGAATGCAACCACGCACGCTACTGAGCGGGTGACCTGAGGCGCGGGTCCAACTCTGCCGCTCTTTGAAATTCTTGCGTCGCCTCAGCTTTCTCACCCTTTTGCTGTAATGCGATGCCCAATTGATAGTGGGCAGGGGCGTAAGTGGGGACCAACTTGATCGCGGAATGAAATTGGGAGACCGCTCCTTCCAGGTCCCCCAAGTTGAGCAGTCTCCGACCGGAATTTGTGGCGAAGGTCGCGGCTTGCAGATTGGTTTTTTCCCTTCCGATCTGCTCGCCTGCCCGACTCTCAGCTGCCGCCCCTGCGGCATCACCGAGCTGACGTAGCACCGCCGCCAGCGTAGTGTGTGCGCCCGCAAAATCCGGTTGCAGCCGAATTGCTTCGCGTAGAGCGTTCGCTGCATCGTGCAAGTTCCCTTGCTGCTTTAAAACTGTGCCCAGAGTGTAATGAGCTTCCGCGTAATCTGGCTTTGCCTGAATAGCGGCGCGGAGTTCGTTGACCGCCTTGGCGAAGTCACCCTGTTGCCAGAGGGTCACGCCCAGCGTGTAGTGAACATCGGCTTGTGCCGGATCGAGTTGGATCGCCTTCTGTAGTTCGGTTGTGGCATCCGCAAGTCGGTCCTTCAACTTGAGCGCCAGCCCCAGATTGTAATGCAGCGTTGCGTCTTGGGGAGCTGTCTTCAGTGCAGATTGGAACTGCGCGATGGCGGCATCGAAATCGGCTTTCTGAAGATAGGCGACCCCAAGGTTTGCCTCGTATCCGCTGTCGTTTGGACGGGCACGCAGCGCTGCCTGGAATTCACGTATGGAGTTGCTGGCATCGCCCGCCTGGATCAGAGCGAGCCCGAGACTGTTGTGCGCGTCCGGATTGTCAGGTTGGAACTCCACCAATTTCCGGAACGCTGTCACCGCTCCTTCGCCATCTCCAGACCGCTGGAGGAGCAACCCCAGGTGGTTCAGGCCTTCGGCCAAATTGGGCTGTAACTTCACTGCGGTTTGCAACTCGCGAATGGCGGCATCGATCTCACCCTTTGCTTCCAGCGCCTGGCCCAGGTACAAGTGGCCCTGTGCGCGATCAGGGGCAAGACGGACAGCCGTTTTCAACTGTGTGGTCGCTTCGTCTACTGATTTCTGTTGGAGACGCACTACGCCGAGGTGAAGATGCGCCTGCGGAAGATCGGGCTGTAGCTGCAAGGACTTGGAGAATTCGGCCGCCGCTTCATCTGAATGCGATTGCTGCGCCAGGAGAGAGCCGAATTCGTCGTGGAGTTCGGCTCTCCCGGGCTCCAAATCGACTGCACGCCGCAGTTCACTCGTGGCACCGTCCAAGTCACCGCGAAAACTAAGCACACGTCCCAACGTGCGGTGCGCCTCGGCATCTTGGGGAGCCAGCCGCAGGGCTTCGCGCGCCTCGGCGATTGCGTGCTCGACGTCTCCGATTTGATTAAGCGCATTCGCCATGTTGATACGCGCTTGCGGGAAATCAGGCTTGAGTTGTAGGGCGACACGGAATTGAGAGATGGCTGGTTGGAATTGCCCTTGCGATAGTAGTACCCATCCGAGGGAGTTGTGGCCTTCGGGACTGCGGGGCGCCAGGCGAACGACCCTCTCGAACTCGGCCCGAGCAGTTGCGAGATCACCGCTCTTCAGTGCAGCCATACCTCGTCGATAAATGGACTCGACCTGTGCAGTACTTATCTTCTTCGGGCTGTTTACGTTCTGACCGCCGATCCCAAACAAGAATGCGGAAAAGCCAAACAGCAGCGCGGCTAGCCGCCGCATGAAAAGACGAATTCTGCGATGAAAAGTCGAGGGAAGCAGGGTGTAAGGCATGGGCCAGGATATGTCGACGAATAAAATACTACTATCTTCACAGGTTTGCGGAGAAGGAGGACAGACCACAAGCCTTGACCCACGTGGGGTTGCGCCCTAGCATTCAAAGTAGGCCCATGATTTCCGTTCTTTCCCCACCCCGCCAGGTGCTTTTCGTCAGATCTCTCACAGCGACCGTAATCTGGCTGGTCTTGCTAAGTGCTCCTGGCACAAATGCTCAGCCAGGCAGCAGTTCGCCGCAGATCGCCAATTTTACCGACATCGCTGAACAAGCCGGGCTCACGATGATGAACGTTTTTGGGGGCAAAGAAACCAAGAAGTACATCATTGAAACCACCGGCACTGGTGTCGCTATTTTTGATTATGACAACGACGGCTGGCCCGATATTTTCCTTGTGAACGGCACGACCTTGGAGGGATTCCCGCCGGGAAAAGCGCCCATCAGCCACTTGTACCGGAACAATCACGACGGCACGTTCAAAGACGTGACTATTGAGTCGGGTCTGGGCGGAACTGGCTGGGGCCAGGGCGTCTGTGCCGGAGATTACGACAACGACGGCTGGGAAGATCTATACGTTACTTATTACGGCAAGAACCGCCTGTTTCATAACCAGAAAGGTGTGTTCGCCGAAGTCGCGGATAAAGCTGGAGTGGCCGGAACAGGAAAAGCCTGGGGTACGGGGTGCGCGTTCGTCGACTACGACCGTGATGGCCTGCTTGATCTGATCGTGGCCAACTACGTGGATTTCGATCTGTCGACCGCACCGGCACCTGGAGAGAGAGCATCCTGCGTCTGGAAGGGGGCCCCGGTCATGTGCGGCCCGCGTGGCTTGCCTGGCGCGAAAAATATTCTGTATCACAATCGCGGCAACGGGACCTTCCAAGATGTCACGACCAAGGCACACATCGATCGCACGGATGGACGCTACGCGCTCGGTATTTCCACGCTCGACTTCGACGATGATGGTTGGCCCGACATCTACGTCGCCTGCGACAGCACGCCCAGCATTCTTTATCAGAATAATCACGACGGGACATTTACTGATGTCGCCGTCAGCGCGGGCGCGGCCTTCAACGAGGATGGCCGCGAGCAAGCAGGCATGGGAACAAGTGTTGCGGATTTCGATGGTGATGGCAGGCTGGACATCTTCAAGACGAATTTCTCCGACGACACCTCAACGCTTTACCGTACCAACGGAGACGGGACTTTCACTGATGCTACGTTCGCTGCCGGCCTCGGTCTTCAGACTAAGTATCTCGGCTGGGGCACGATGTTCTTCGATTTCGATAACGATGGCTGGCCGGACTTGATCCTGGCGAACGGGCACGTCTATCCCGAAGTCGACAAGTACCACCTGGGCAGCAACTACCAGGAGCCACGTGCGCTTTATCATAACAACGGCAATGGAACTTTCACTGATATCTCCGCCTCAGCCGGGCTGGGTATTACCACTCCCACATCGGCACGAGGCCTCGCCGTGGGCGATCTGTGGAATGAAGGCAAACTCTCGGTCGTCGTCAGTAACATGAACGCCCACCCCAGTTTGCTGGTGAATCAGGTCCGTTCTTCCAATCACTGGATTGGAATCAAGACAGTTGGAACTCGCTCAAATCGTGATGGGATCGGCGCACGGATCACCCTGAAAATTGGCAAGCGGACGCTGGTGGACGAGGTGCGCAGCGGATCCAGTTATATATCGAACAGTGATATTAGAGTGCATTTCGGATTGGGGGCCGCGACGAAGATTGACTCACTACAGATCCGCTGGCCCAGCGGACTCGCGGAGCGGTTCGACGGGCTTTCCGTGGATACGATCCACACTCTGAAAGAAGGATCAGGCATCGCGATGGAAGCAAGTGCGAAAAAATCCTGAAGCGACGCGGATCACGAACATCACTTCAAGGGTTTAACGGTTTTCGCGCCCGGGAACTGCATGGCGCGTACGATCCCTTCGCCTTCTTTAACAAAAATCAACTGGTTGGCTGCGATATCTTTGAGCTTGTCCACCTGTCCGCTCGGCCAATGGATTTCCAACACTTCGACTCTTTCAGCCTTCCCTAAGCCGAAGTGAATGCGCAGATCGTTCTGGGATATGTAACTGCCCCCGCTTCGAACCTCATCGATTTGTTCATGCGCATTCTTTTCATCTGGCGGCCGTGTAATGCATTTCAGGCGTGCGCCGATGCCGCTGCGATTCGATTTGGTACCGATGGTCTTAGCTTTGATCCAGTTGTTCTGCAGACTTGAGTCGCAGCGCAGGAGCTGCGGATAACCATTGACCGTGTTCACCACAACATCAATGTCGCCATCGTTATCGAAGTCGCCGAATGCACAGCCGCGTGAAGCAGAGGGTGCCGAGATTGCAGCGCCAGCTTGCGTGGAAATATCCTCAAACCGGCCGTTGCGGAGATTCCGGTAGAGCAATTTGCGCTGGGCGTAACCTGCCTCGGTCTTCAACTGCTCGACCTCGGGATACACGTGACCGTTGCAGATAAGAACATCGGCCCAGCCGTCGTTATCAACGTCAAAGAATCCGCAACCCCAGCCCAGGTATTGCGTATGGGCGCCGAGTCCGGCGGTAAAGGTGGTGTCCTCAAAATTCCAATTACCTCGGTTGTGATAAAGCGATGGAGTGTCGCCGGCGAAGTTCGTTTTTACGATGTCGAGGTTGCCATCGAGATCGTAATCCGCTGCTGACACTCCCATGCCTGCTTGCGGCTTGCCATCAGGGCTCAGCACGCATCCAGCCTCCATCCCGACGTCCACAAACTTCCCATTTTTCTTGTTCTGATACAGCGCGCTCGGCGTGGAATCGTTCGCCACGTAGATGTCAGGCCAGCCGTCATTGTCGAAGTCCGCAGTCAACACGCCGAGCCCAAACGTTCCGTTAGCCTGCGTGATTCCTGCACTCTCAGAAACATCGCTGAAGGTACCGTTACCGTTATTGTGATACAGAATGTTCTTGCCACCGATAAGCCCGGGCGGTCCGCAAGCCACCATCACGCCTTTATAGAGGCAAGGGCCAGACTCGGGCACGGGCGCAGTGGCCAGATCCAGATCGATGTAGTTGGCAACGAATAAGTCGAGGCGGCCATCACGGTCGTAATCTACAAAAGCGCACCCAGTTCCCCAGCGCTTTTTCTTGCCGGCGACGCCCGCTTTTTCACTCACGTCGGTAAAGGTGCCGTCACCGTTATTGCGATAGAGGACATTCTTGCCATAATAAGTCACGAACAGATCGTCAAATCCATCGTTGTCGTAATCGCCGATGCAAACGCCCTGTCCCCATCCCGAATGCGTCAGACCCGCTTTGGCAGTCACGTCTATAAAAGAGCCGTCGCGATTATTTTTGAAAAGATGCGATGTGGGCTCCTGGCCCGCGGGAAAGCCTTCGAGACGCGAACCATTCACCAGGAAAATGTCGAGCCAACCGTCGTTGTCATAGTCGTAGAAGGCGACACCACAGCCAGTCGTTTCCAGCAGATACTTGTTCTTGTGTTCGCCGCCGAAAATAGTTTTCACGCTCAAGCCGGAGTCCCGGGCCACATCGACAAAGCTCACGCCGAGATCCCCTGGCTTTTTCTGGCTGGCCTCTTCGGAAGGGGGGAGGAAAGCTCTCAGCCGGCGTGGGAACGCAAGCGACAGGACTCCTTCTAACGAAAGGACGAGTGCGGAACGGCTCAGCGATTGGAGAAAAGCGCGACGTGAAGAGGACAACCGAATGTTACCCGCCAGACTTGGCTCGTGCTAGAATTCGCCCCTTAAGTTTTTATAGTACAGCGTTGCAATTTTGCAAGTTGAGGCGCTTGCGTGGCCTCTGAGCCGCGTGCCGAGGCATTACTGGCTCCAGCCCTCGGAAACGCGAAATATCTGTCACTTCGATTTCGGCAAGTCACCCGGATGCATCGCACCTCCAGTTCATCGAATCGCCTCTTTGTAGTTGTTCTTCTTACGGCCGTTCTCCTGGCTGGTTCCTCGCCGCTTGCCAAAAGCGATCAACGAGAGCACTCCCTTGAACTTTCACGCCCTGTCCGTTCGTGGGAGTTTCTCTCAGCCCTCGGTATGCGGGCCGGGCTGTTCGGCAAAGAAGCAGGTCAGTTTGAAGCTTGGGTCTACCCTCTAAAAATTCTGCGGAGCTTTCACCTGAATTTTATTGTGGACGGCCGCGTGCTTCCCGCCGAGAGTCTTGCCCGAACTATCACGACACGCCCTGAGTCGAACACAATTCAGTACGCTGGTGATACTTTTGCCATTCGCGAGACTCTATTTGTCCCGGTGCATGAACCCGGCGCAGTAATCACAATTTCAGTGGAAACTGCTCAACCAATCGAAGTCGAAGCGGTGTTCGAACGCGATTTTCAGTTGGAGTGGCCGGGCGCAATTGGAGGAAGTTATCTCAATTGGGATCCAAACCTGCATGCCTTTTTCCTCGGTGAAGAACAAAAGAAATTCGCGGCTTTCATCGGTTCTCCTACTGCCGTCGAGTATCGCCAGGAATACTTCACGAATTATTCGTCGTCCGGGGGGACTTCTTTGAAGCTCGGCATGACGAACAAAGGCAGGGCAACAAAGATCATCGTTATTGCCGCTTCTCTTGAGGGACGCGCCGAGGCGGAGAGCACCTACCGGCGCCTTTCGACCACCTACGCAGATCTGCTTCGAGAATCAGCAGAGTACTACCGCGCTTACCTCGATCACACGGTGAAACTTGATCTGCCTGACGAGCAGGTTCAAGAAGCGTACGACTGGTCGCGGATCAGCATGGTGCAGGGCATGGTGACCAATCCTTTCCTGGGTACGGGTTTGATAGCGGGCTATCGTACTTCAGGAAATGACCAGCGCCCGGGCTTCGCCTGGTTCTTTGGACGCGATGCACTCTGGACATCTTTGGCGTTCGACGCGAGTGGAGATTTTGCGAGCACGCGCACCGCGCTGGATTTCCTCAGCAAGTATCAGCGGGCCGATGGCAAGATCGCACATGAGATCTCGCAGGCGACGAGCTTTGTTCCGTGGTTCAAGGACTTTCCCTATGCCTACGCGTCAGCCGATGCTACTCCCTTGTTCATTATCGTGATGAGCGACTACGTCGCGCACAGCGGTGACGTCGAGTTCGCGAAACAGAAATGGGACAACTTGTGGAAGGCCTACCAGTTTCTGCGATCCACTTACGACCCTCAAGGTTTCCCGCAGAACTTCGGATTTGGGCATGGATGGGTGGAGGGCGGTCCGCTGCTTCCCGTCAAGACGGAGCTCTACCAGATTGGACTGGGGGCGGAAGCGCTGCGATCGCTGTCCCACCTGGCTCACCTGGTTGGCAAGGATGATGTCAGTCAAGAACTAGCGCAAGCCTTTGCACATCACAAAGAATTCTTGAACCAAGCCTTCTGGTCCGCGGAAAAGAACATCTTTGCGTTTGCGCTCGACCGAGACGGCAAGCGGGTGGACACGGCGAGTGTGTTGGCAACCGTGCCCATGTGGTTCGAGCTGCTGGACCGAGATAAATCGGAAACCATGATCAACCAGCTCGCCGACTATGACCACCAGACGGATTGGGGCATGAGAATAATTTCTTCACAGGACCCCAGATACAATCCCGGCGGCTACCACTTTGGCGCGGTATGGCCGCTGTTTACCGGTTGGGCTGCGGTCGGGGAATACCGCTATCATCGCGCGCTGCCTGCTTACTCCAATCTCCGCGCGAACTCCCTACTGGCGCTCGACGGAGCACTCGGCCATGTGACGGAAGTTCTTTCCGGCGACTACTATCAGTCACTTTCGACCGGCTCACCTCATCAGATCTGGTCGGCAGCGATGGTCGTCAGTCCCATTCTTCGCGGCATGTTGGGGCTGGACGCCGACTCCCCTTCTCACCACCTGTCCTTCACCCCGCACATTCCGGCTGACTGGACGTTTTTTCACATCGGTAACCTGCGCGTCGGAAGCACGACTCTCGATCTGACCTATCGCAAGACCCTGGACGGAGTCACGCTGGAAGTCCAACGTACTGGGTCTGGCGATTGCGTCATGGAATTCTCGCCGGCGCTTAGCCCAAGAGCTGAAGTGCTGGGGGCAGAGATTAATAGTCGTGGAGTATCCACCCACGTCGAAGCAAACAGCGTCGATCAGCACGTCGCGGTACGCTTCCCAGTCATTCAAAGTTCGAACACTGTGCGCATCCGCGTACGGAATGATTTTGGTTTGAGTGTGGCTAACACTTTGCCGCCGCTCGGAAATTCAAGCCGCGGGTTGCGAATCACGTCCGAAAACTGGAGCGCCAACCGCGACAGCCTTGTCTTGGCGGTTTCTGGAACACCTGGCAGGGAGTACGATCTCGCTGTCTGGAATCC
>QIAR01000216.1 GCA_003225595.1 Acidobacteriota bacterium
GTCGTTGCGCCAGGAGTTTTCCATACCGGTGGAGTTGTTCAACCCGTTCCAGAAGATCGCCCCGCCGATGGGAATGGGAGCGGAACTGGTGGAGCAGAATGCCGGCCAGATGGCGGTGGCCGTGGGATTGGCCCTAAGGAGTTTTGAAAGCCTATGATCCGAATCAACCTGCTGGGAACACCGAAAGCGAAGGGCAAACGCTCCGCCACGGCGATGCCAATGCTCGAAGCCGGCGACGCCGGCTCGCCCAAACTGAAAATCCTGGTTGTGCTGGCAGTGACGGCAGCCCTGAACCTGGGCTACTGGTACCACTTGGATAAACAGAAGCAGTCCATCGCCAAGCAGATGTCGGTGGCGGAACAGAAGAACCGCGATTTGGCCGACGTCAAGGCACGGTATCTAGAGCGGCAGCGCCAGGCAGACAGCTATAAGCGCCGAGTGGATGTCATCGACTCCTTGCGGGCCAGCCAGGCCGGGCCAGTCAACCTTCTAGCGATGGTCGGCCAAACCGTCAACAACACCGAGGCCGTCTGGCTCAACAACCTGAAAGACAACGGCGGGAAAGTTGATATCGAAGGCGTGGCGCTGAGCACCGATGCGGTAGCCAATCTGATCAGCAACCTGCAAAGGACCGGCTATTTCAAGAATGTCGAGATGAAGGAAAGTTACCAGGACGACAGGGTGAAGGACATGCAGGCGTTTCTGTTCACGCTGACCTGCGAGAAAGCGAAGTCCTAAAGGACAAAAAATCATGGCGAACTTCAGCGAAATGTCTGGAATCAAGCAGTGGGCCGTGGTGCTGGCGGGAGGCGTAGTCGTGACCGTTGCTCTGTACTTCACGGTCTTCAAGACCGAGCGGGACGAGAACGCCGCGGCCCAGCAGAAGTTGGAAGCCAAGCTGCACGAGAACGCGGAGCTTGAAGCCTACCGGCCCAAGCTGGCGGAGATTGAGCGCCAACTGGTCAGCCTGAAGCAGCAACTGGAGATCGAGCGCCGCATCGTGCCAGACGAGAAGGAAGTTGATGGATTCATGCGGCTGCTGGGCGGGGAAGCACAGAAAGCCGGGGTTGAGATCCGGCGTTATACCGCGGCGCCGCTGAGCGCGAAAGATTTTTATACCGAGGTGCCGTTTGAAGTCGAACTGGACGGCCCCTTTTACTCGATGCTGAATTTCTTCGACCGTGTGCGCAAGATGGAGCGGATTGTGAATGTCTCGGGGCTGCTGGTGGCCTCGACCCGGAAGCCAAGCGATGCCAAGACGAAACATACATACCAGTACGCTGCCAACGAGAGTGTAGTAGCAACGTGCACTGCGACCACATTCTTCAGTCATGACATAGAACCGCCCGCGAGCACAGCGGGAGGAAAATCCGGGCAGACTCCACAGCCGGTCAAAAGGTAGGGGAATGCGATGAAGCTGACGACAGGTATTCTGGTATTGACGATGACAGTGGGTGCGGCATGGGCGCAAAACCCGGACGTCATTGAGAACACGCGCAACACCATGAAGGCGCTGCAGCAGAAGAAGGCCATCGAGTCTAACGCGGCGCTGGCAGGGACGCAGGGACAATCCACGCAACCGTCGGCACCGGCGGAGAACCAGAGTGCAGCGCCAGCCCCGGCCAAGCCCTCTGCGAGTAAAGCCCGCACGAGCAGCGCCACGTCTGAGGGCGCGAGCGGACTACAGAGTTCCGCGACCAGCGGGGGCATCTCGCGGACGCCAACCGCTTCCAAGGCGGCTGCCACAGCGGCAGCGGCGCAGGTGAAGCCGGTGGCTGGGTTTGTTCCCAAATCGAAGGCGACGCAGCACAAGCCGACGGTCGCCGCAAAGAGCAACGGTGAGGGCGATCCGATCCCCGAAAAACAACAAGAGAAAAAGTATTCCATGACGGGGAAGAGAGATCCTTTCCTCAGCCCAGTGGTGAACCACATGGGAGGATCGGGGTGCAGCACCGGCAAGAAGTGCCTGGCTATTGAGCAGATCAACTTGCGTGGTGTGGTGAGGTCGGACGCGGGTATGATCGCGGTCGTAAGCAACGAACTGAACAAGGCTTACTTCCTGCGCGAGAATGATCCGGTATTCAACGGATATGTGGTGAAGATCACAGGCGATTCGATCGTCTTCAAGCAGACGTTCCAGGACCGATTGGGCAAGTCGTCTACGCGTGACGTGACGAAGAAGATCTTTACGCCGGCTGTGTAGAACCGCCGTGGCCGCGGGATGAAGGGCCGAAAGACCGATTTCAAAGAAAGACACGCGGCAGGCCAACCGCCTCGCGTGAGGAGAGAAGAGATGCGAAAGCAACTGCTGGGTGTTTTCCTACCGCTGCTGATCCTGGGCTTACTGGCAGCAGCGGCTGAGACGCGGAGCACGGGCACGGGCGCTACGAAACGGGCCGCGTTGCAACGGCTCCAGGTAACTCACGGCGAAGATGGGATCAGCATTGAGATCACTGCCCGTGGACAGTTGACCCCGAAGTTGAACACTCTGGACTCGCCCGCGCGGGTCATGCTGGACCTGCCCAATACGGTACGGGGTGAAGTCCGTACGTATCGGCATGGACGGGCAGACACCACCGACCACGCGTATCGTTGTCGACCTGGTCCAGGCCTGCCGCTATGAACTGGTACCCGGCAGGGGCAATAAGCTTGTCCTGAAACTGCATACGGCGGCGGAGAGCACACAGACGACGGCTGCTACCAAGATGTCCGTGGCCAGCACGCCTTTCGTCGTGAAGAACAAACCGACTTCGAGCAAATCGGCGCCAGCAACGAGCGCTGCTCCCGGCGGCGAAATGAAACCGCTCGAGAGCGCTTCGGCTGCTAATAACTTCGTATTTGTCGAGCCGTCTTTTGAGCCCAAAAACGAGGCAAAAAACGCAAACAAGTCGGCCGAAATTGCGCCGCCAGTCCGGACAATCGAGGCGGCGGCGAAGTTCGCCGACAAGTCAGCCTCGGAACTGCTGGCTACGAAGAGCAATGCCTCCATGCAGCCCGAGGCGCTGCAGGCTGCCGGTTCGGCCATTCAGCCGGCGGTGAACATGGCCGCCGAGCAGAAGACCCAGATGGCGCAGGCGCCGGGGATCAATGGTCCGAAATACACCGGTGAGCCGATTTCAGTGAACCTGAAGGATGTAGACCTGAAAGATTTCTTCCGGTTGATTCATGAGATCAGCGGATTGAACGTAGTGCTCGATCCCAACGTACACGGCACCTTGACCATCGTGCTGGATGATGTACCGTGGGACCAGGCGCTGGATATTGTGCTGAAGAACAACGCCCTGGCACGCCAACTCGAAGGCAACGTGCTGCGCATTGCTACTCTAGATACGTTGAAGAAGGAAGCGGATGCGCGTCGCGCCCAGCAGGAATCCGAGGCGCTGGCCGTAGAGAAAGTCACGGTTACGCGTTTCCTGAGTTATGCGCACTCCAAGGACGTCGTTCCCACGGTGAAGAAGTTCCTGACTCAGCGCGGAGATGTGATGGCGGATGAGCGCACCAACGCGCTGATCATCTCCGATATTCCCAACGTGGTTCCGGGAATCGATCGCCTGCTCACACAGCTGGACCGCAAGACTCAGGAAGTGGAAATTGAAGCCCGGGTGGTGGCTGCAACCCGCAGCTTCGCTCGTGATATCGGTACGCAGTTTGGCTTTGGGTGGGGCAACTCCCCTAGCGCGGTAGGTGGAGTGCAGGGCGTCGGTACTTCGCCTACAATCGTCGGAAATACCCCGAACCCGCAGTACATTGTCGTGGGCGGCGGAGCGAGCACTAGCGGCGTGCAGATCCCGCTGTTTTCCAACTTGGGACTGACCCAGCCGACAAGCGGTCTGCAATTCGTGAACGCGACCAATAGCGTGCGTATCGACGCCATTCTGACTTTGGCCGAGTCACGTGGCTTACTGAAGATTCTGTCGCGTCCGCGGGTGGTAACGCAAAACAATATCCAGGCACTCGTCCGCCAGGGCGTGCGCGTGCCCATCGTCACCCAGGCGCAGTTGGGCGGCCCACCGACAGTAACCTACGTCGATGCCTTCTTGCGGTTAACTGTCGTTCCGCAGATCACCTCGGAAGGTACGATCTTCCTGAACGTGGACGTTGAGAACACGACGCCCGACTTTGGTCGAACGGTACAGGGCAACCCGACGCTAGTCACACAGCAGGCGACTACCCAGGTGCTGGTCACCGACGGTGGCACGGTCGTCATCGGTGGGGTCATCCAGACGCAGAACTCGGTCAACATCAGCCAGGTGCCGCTGCTGGGCAACATTCCGGCTTTCGGCAACCTGTTCAAGCGTCGCTCGGTCAGCACCTCTAACCAGGAGTTGATCTTCTTCATCACCCCGAGGATTATCCAGACATAACATCGACGTCGAAGGAAAACAGGCGCCGGCTTTACCGGAAGAGTCTGTCAGGAAAGCCGGCGGTTCTGTTTTGACATCGGTGGCAAGTTCTGGTTCTCAGTTTCAGCCTGTTAAACTCAACGCATGGACCAGGAAGGCCGCTTGCGACGGCTGCAGGAACTGCTCTCGCGGCACCGGCTTGATTCGCTCCTCATTACCCACCTTCCCAACATCCGGTACCTATGCGGTTTCAGCGGCAGCGCAGGCGCGCTACTGGTAAGCGAGCGCGCCACTGTGTTCTTTACCGATGCCCGTTACACGTCCCAAGCGCGGCAAGAGGTGCAAGGCTCAAAGATAGTGATTGGTCGCAAAGCACCACTGGTCGCGGCGGCCGCGTGGATGGCCAGAAACTCCAATCGGAGGCGCGACCTGCGCAGGCCTGTGGTGGGCATTGAAGGCGAGTACCTGACGGTCGCTGGGCGAAAGCGGCTGGCGACTGTACTCCCGTCGGGATTCCGTCTGCGCGAGGCACCACCTTTGATCGAGCAGGCACGCATGGTGAAGGATGCGGAAGAAATTGGGCGTCTCCGCGCCGCGGTGTTGCTGGGTGCAAGCGTGTTCGAGGTCGCACGGGGGACAATCCGGCCTGGAGTAAGAGAATCCGAGATCGCAGCGGAAATTGAGCACGCGGCGCGTCGGGCAGGGGCGCAGGATATGTCTTTTCCCACCATAATTGCTGCTGGGGCCAGATCTGCGCTGCCGCATGGGCGCGCCTCGGACCAGCCAATCCCGGCCGAGGGATTCGTGGTCTGCGATTTCGGTGTTATACTCGCTGGCTATTGTTCAGACATGACCCGCACGGTGTATGTGGGTCGTCGTACGCAGGAAGCTCGCCGAGTCTACCAAGCGGTGAGGGACGCTCAACAGGCTGCTGTGAACGAAGTGCGGCCTGGCATCAGAGTTGGCGAAGTTGACCGCACAGCCCGGAAGATATTGAGAAAGAGTGGCTTAGGTCCACACTTCACGCACTCTACCGGCCATGGGGTTGGCTTGGAGATTCACGAGGCACCCCGCCTGGCCGCCGGCCAAACCGAGATGTTGCGGCCGGGAATGGTCATCACAATTGAGCCTGGAGTCTACATCCCGGGCAAATGGGGAGTGCGGATCGAAGACGTGGTCGTGGTTACGGAACGCGGGTGCGAAGTCTTGACGCCCACCAGCAAAGACTTCATAGCCGTTGAGTAGAGCTTATCCCTTGCCAGAAATAGCATTTGGACGCCCGGCAGTCTTCCGGTCGGAATGGCCGGAGTAGAAGGCGGTCCCGCCGCAGACGATGAATCAGAAAGAGCTCAAGGAACTCATAGAGTTCTTAATCGAAAAAGATATCGCCGAGTTTGAGTTGGAGCGCGGCGATGTAAAGGTGCGCATAAAGCGTGGCGCAGAGGCGCCTGCTTCGACGGATGCGCGATATTTCGGGGTGCATTCGGCTTCTCCTGCTGCACCGGAAGCGGCGTCCACGCCGACCTCCGTACCCTCGAATGCGGCGCCGACAGTTCCCCAAGAACCACCTGCGCCGGAGCCCGAGGAGCCGCTCCACACGGTGCGCTCGCCTATCGTAGGCACGTTTTACGAGGCGCCCTCACCAGGCGCTCCGCCATTTGTGAAGGTTGGCGACTTGGTGGAAGTAGGGCAGGTGCTGTGCATCGTGGAGGCCATGAAGCTGATGAATGAGATCGAGTCTGATGTGGCTGGAGAGGTAGTGAAGAAGCTGGTCGCCAACGGACAGCCGATCGAGTACGGGCAGGAACTATTTGCCATTCGGCAGCGGAAATGAGCTGCTAAATTGATTGCGAGGGCGAGGGCGCGCCAGGCGTGCCTTTTTTTGTCTGAAGGGCAGCACCCTGTCCGGAATCGTTTAGTGCAGGATGGGCGGCCCCGGTGCGGGCGAGGCGCCCGCACTCTTGCCCTCAGCGAGGTCGAAGGGACAGCCGGCAAGGCTTGTCCTGAACGAACCCGAAGGATGCCGGCGCTGCCCCTGCAACTGCATGTTCAAGAAGATCCTTATTGCCAATCGCGGGGAGATCGCTCTGCGCGTGATCTGCGCCTGCAAGGAACTAGGCATCCGCACGGTCGCAATCTATAGCGAAGCTGACCGCCATTCGCTGCCAGTCCGGTTTGCCGATGAGGCGATCTGCATCGGGCCGCCGCAACTGGCACAAAGTTACCTGAACATTCCCGCCGTAATCAGTGCCGCCGAGATCGCCAATGTAGAGGCAATCCATCCGGGATATGGCCTGCTCGCGGAGAACGCCAACTTCGCCGAGGTGTGCGAGACTTGCGGCATCAAGTTCATCGGACCTCCGCCGGAAATCACCCGGCTCATGGGAGAAAAGGAGAAGGCGCGCGCAGCAATGAGGAACGCCGGTGTGCCGATCCTTCCTGGCTCGGAGGGAGTCATCGCGTCCGATGGTGAGGCGCTGGAATGGGCTCGGCAGGTCGGGTTCCCCATTATCGTTAAAGCTTCGGCGGGCGGCGGCGGACGCGGCATGCGCATCGTGCGCACGGCAGAAGAGCTGCCCGCATTATTTAAAGCGGCGCAGTCGGAAGCCGCGGGAGCCTTCGGCAACGGCGATCTGTACATGGAGAAGTATGTCGAACGGCCTCGCCACATCGAGTTCCAGGTTCTGGGCGACACATACGGCAATGTCGTCAGCCTGGGCGAGCGTGAGTGCAGCATTCAACGCCGCCATCAGAAGCTGCTGGAGGAGTCGCCATCTACGCAGATGACGTCGGAAGTGCGCGACCGGATCGGGGGCATTCTCTGCAAAACACTTTCCGGGATCGGCTACGTGAACGCAGGCACAGTCGAGTTCCTCATGGACCAAGACCGCCGGCTCTATTTCATCGAGATGAACACGCGTATTCAGGTTGAGCACCCTGTAACCGAGATGGTCACCGATGTGGACTTGGTGAAGAGCCAAATCTTGCTCGCGATGGGCGAGCGCATGGAAAACGTGCTCCATGGGCCTATCGTCCACCGTGGACACGCCATCGAGTGCCGCATCAACGCCGAGCACCCGGAGAAGTTCACCCCCTCTGCCGGGAAGATCACGGCGTTTCATCCTCCAGGCGGCACGGGTGTGCGCATCGACACCGCTGCCTATGCTGAAGGTGTGATTCCGCCCTACTACGATTCACTTATTGCCAAGCTGATCGTGCGTGGCAAGGATCGCGCTGAAGCTGTATCGCGAATGGCGCGCGCGCTGGAGATGTTCATCGTCGAGGGGATTTTTACGACCATTCCGTTGCACCGGAAAATTCTCGCTGACCCGGACTTCCGTGCAGGGCGGGTGGATACGACGTTTATCGAGCGGTTTTTTGCTGTCCGTAAGGAAGAGTCCGCCGACTAACCTCTTTCCCGCTGTGTTTGGATTGGCGTCCTGTGTTCGGCCTGTGTCTGTTTGGTTACATTGTGCAGCTTCGGTTGCGGAATCTCTGTTGATGATCATTCTTCCACACCTATACGCCATCGTGGACGCTGCCTGCTTCGAGAATAAGGGTACATTCCTCGCCTATACGGAGGAGTTGATGGCTGGCGGCGTCACGCTGCTGCAATACCGCAACAAGAGCGACAATGCCCGCCAGATGCTTGGGCAAGCTCGGGAACTCAAACGCCAAGCCGGACCGCGCGTCAAACTAATCATGAACGATCGCGCCGACTTGTGTATCGCGGCGGAGTTCGATGGCGTACACCTCGGCCAAGATGACCTTTCTCCTAAGGGAGCCCGGCGGGTCATCGGCGATAAGCTTTGGCTGGGCGTTTCCACGCACAATCCCGATCAACTCAAAGCGGCGGATGCTACTTCCACCGATTATGTCGCCATAGGCCCGGTCTTTCCCACTACCAGTAAGAGGAATCCTGACCCGGCGATCGGTCTTGAAGGGGTTCGAAAAGCGCGAACCTTAACCCGCAAGCCGCTGGTGGCCATCGGCGGAATTACCCGCTCCAGCTGCCGCTCGGTAATCGAGGCCGGGGCGGACTCTGTGGCAGTGATATCCGATTTGTTACGGGATCCCCGCAAATCAGCAGAGGAATTTTTCCGCGTTCTGAGGTAAAGTCGTGACACTCACACACCATCAAGGCACAGGCGGGCTTGATAGGGATCCCGGCCACGCGACAGCCGGTGGGACATTTGGGCTGCAAAATTGGATCCCGGGGCTACAAGTTCAAGGAGAGACGTGAGCACCCGCACAAACCATCCCATCCCCACCGCCGCGGCCAGCGACTGGGAGATTGCCACCCATCAAGACAAAGAACTAGTTAAGGCACTCGGGCTGACCAGTGCCACTATGCTGGTCATAGGGTCGATGATTGGCTCGGGTATCTACATTGTTTCAGCGGAGATTTCCCGTGAGGTGAACTCGCCTGCCCTGCTAATCGGAGCCTGGCTGGTCACCGGTTTCCTGACCATAGTGGGTGCGCTCAGCTACGGTGAGTTGGCGGCGATGATGCCCCGGGCTGGTGGCCAATACGTTTATCTGCGCGAATCACTGGGACCACTTTGGGGCTTTCTGTACGGCTGGACACTATTTCTGGTGATCCAGACCGGTACGATTGCTGCAGTGGGCGTAGCTTTCGGCAAGTTTCTCGGTATCTTCTTTCCTTCCATCTCCTCCTCGCACTGGATCCTGCACTTCTGGAAGGTACCGCCGATTCACGTGGGCCAGATGGTACTCGGCAACATGGACGTGGGCCTGAACACTCAAAACCTGGTTGCCATTTTGGTTGTAGTCGCGCTCTCCGTGATTAATATTTTCGGCATCAAGACCGGCGCTTTCATTCAGAACATCTTCACCTTCGCTAAAACCTCGGCGCTGTTGGCGCTTGTGATTCTGGGGCTGTTCATCGGCAGAAATGCGCAAGCAATCGCCGCCAACTTTAGCGATTTCTGGCGAAATGCAGGACTGAGCGCGCAACATACCGTGCAGGTGGGCGTCGGCGGGCCGATTTCCTTGGTGGGAACCCTGACCATCCTCGCCGTGGCCCAGGTCGGTTCGCTCTTTTCCGCCGACGCCTGGAATAACGTGACGTTTACCGCCGGGGAGGTGAAAAATCCGAGCCGCAACCTGCCGCTCTCGCTAGCCTTGGGAACAGGCATTGTAATTGCCCTCTACGTCGCCGCCAACGTGATTTATCTCAACGTGCTGCCCCTTGATGGAAGTCCGAATGGGGCAACCATCATGGAACGCGGCATCAAATATGCCACCGAAGACCGCGTCGCCACGGCAGTGATGACGCAGATGTTCGGTTCAATGGGCGGATCGCTGATGGCGGTTGCCATCATGCTTTCCACTTTCGGGTGCTGCAACGGTCTCATCCTGGCGGGGGCACGGGTCTACTATGCCATGGCCAAGGACAGGCTGTTCTTCCGCGAAGTCGCCCGGCTGCATCCTACTTATAAAACGCCGGCGCTCTCGCTCATGATCCAGATGGTGTGGACGTGCGTGCTATGTCTTTCGGGAACTTACGGACAGCTACTCGATTACATTATCTTTGCCGTACTGGTGTTCTACATAATGACAATTTTTGGGCTGTTTGTGCTGCGGCGGACGCACCCGGACGCGGAGCGCCCCTATCGCGCCGTTGGCTATCCGGTGCTGCCCGCTATTTATATTCTGATGGCATTGTTTATTGATGTCGTACTATTGCGCTATAAGCCACAGTACACTTGGCCGGGACTGATCATCGTGCTGCTGGGCATCCCGGTGTACTACTTGTGGTCAAGGCACTCCCGTGACGCAGCCGCAGGCACGTCAGGATAACTGCTAAGGAGAAGCAACGGATGTCGAACCTGTTAGCTAGAAAGCCGCTGCACATGCTGATGGAGGAAGCCCGCGAGACGGGCGAACACAGCCTGAGGCGGACGCTCGGGCCGGTGCAACTGACGGCGCTGGGCGTCGGCGCGATTATCGGCGCTGGCATTTTTGTGTTGTCCGGGCTCGGGGCGCACTACGCAGGACCGGGACTGATGCTGTCCTTCGTGTTGTCGGGCTTTGGGTGCGCGTTCGCGGGGCTATGCTACGCAGAGTTCGCGGCCATGATTCCCCTGGCAGGGAGCGCGTACACCTATGCATACGCGACGTTGGGAGAGCTGTTTGCCTGGATTATCGGATGGGACCTGACACTCGAGTATGCGATGGGCGCGAGCACAGTGTCTTCGGGTTGGTCGAACCACTTCGTTGAGCTCCTGAACATCTTTCATCTCAAGATGCCGTTATGGCTGGCGTACGACCACTGGACGGCGCTGCGCACGGCCGAGAAGATTGTGGCCCGGCAGATGGCGCAGATCTCGGACCCGTCGCTCGTGCCTGGCACGCAAGCCTTCTTGAACAAAGTTACTTCCATTATGTCTGCAGGATCTCCCGAACTGGCACAACGCGCGCATGCGATGCTTGGCGCTCCCAACGTTTTTGGCGTGGAGATCGGCTTCAACCTGCCCGCGTTCTGCATTGCGCTGATCATCACCGCGATCCTGGCGATTGGCATCCGGGAGAGTGCGCGATTCAACGCAGTGATTGTCGCGATCAAAGTGTCGGTTGTGTTGTTTGTGATCGGTTTGGGCATCAGGTACGTGAACGCAGCGAACTGGGGCCACGACTGGGCATCGTTCGCGCCCAACGGCCTCTCGGGCATTGGGGCAGGGGCGGCGTACATCTTCTTTGCCTATATCGGATTCGATGCGGTTTCGACGACAGCGCAAGAGGCGAAGAATCCACAGCGCGATCTGCCGATCGGGATCATCTCCTCGCTGTTCGTCTGCACCGTGCTGTATATCCTGGTGGCGTGTGTGCTGACCGGAATGGTACCGTGGCAAGAAGTGAACATTGAAGCCCCGATCGCGCGGGCGTTCATGGACCGGGGGCTGGCGACGGCGTCGCACGTGATCACCATTGGGGCACTGGCGGGGCTGACAAGCGTCATGCTGGTGATGCTGCTGGGGCAAACGCGCGTGCTCTACGCAATGGCAAACGATGGACTGCTACCAAAGAAATTCTTCGCGGCTGTCCATCCAAGGTTCCGCACTCCATGGAAGAACACGATCCTGGTGGGCTTACTGGCTGCCATCGTGGGGAGCCTGACTCCAATAGATGATATCGGCAAGATGGTTAATATTGGTACGCTCCTGGCCTTCGTCATCGTGTCATTGGCCGTGCTTGTATTGCGGCGGACTAACCCAAGTCAGCCACGGCCATTCCGCACGCCCTGGGTGCCATTTGTGCCGGTTCTGGGGATTCTCACCAACGGCTACATGATGTACAAGCTGGGATGGATCAACTGGGCACGACTCATCATCTGGTTGGCCATCGGCCTGGTGATCTACTTCACTTACAGTCGTCACCATAGCCATGTACAGTCGCTGGTTACCGCTGAGCCCAAGGCCCCAAAAGTCATGGCGGATTGAGAGCTTTTCCACACACTTCACGTGGCCTTCCGCACAGCGCGGAGGGCCTTTTTGTTTTATAGTCGTTAGCCGTTGCCCCGGATTTGGCATCCGGCATTCCGGGTCCGGTATCCGGAAAAGCGGAAGCCCGAAGCCCGAAGCCCGAGCAACTAACCACTCTCCTTCATGAAGGCTCTTCGTCACCTCCGACTCATTGGCATCGCCCTCGCTTGCGTGGTGCTGGCCGGGACAGCAGGGTTCCACTTCATCTTTGGTTGGCAATGGCTGGATGCTTTCTACATGGTGGTGACAACCTTGACCACCATCGGATATCAGGAGATCCACCCGCTCTCGAGCGGCGGGCGCGTGTTCAACCTGGCGCTCATTTTTTTTGGTGTGGCACTGGTCTTCCTCTCGATCGGGGCGCTCACGCAAGCTTTGCTAGAATTCGAACTTCGCAGCTTCTTCGGAAGGCGCAAAATGGAACGCGATATCGGTCGCCTCACCGACCACTACATCATCTGCGGCGCGGGACGCGTGGGGCGTAGTGCGGCGCGCGAATTGGCGCGCAGGCCGGTACCGTTCGTCATCATCGAGCAGAACGAGGCCAAGGCCCAGCGTTACGGTGATGACTGGCTCACTCTGGTGGGGGACGCCACCCAGGAGCAAACGCTGCGTCAGGCACAGATTGACCGTGCACGCGGCCTCGTCGCAGCTACCACCACGGACGCTACGAATCTCTACATCGTCCTCACCGCACGTGGCTTGAATCCTCGGCTAAAGATCATTGCCCGCGCGAGTGAAGAGGATGCCGAGAAGCATCTGCTGACCGCCGGTGCAGATTCCGTTGTTTCCCCATATTCATTTGCCGGACACCGTATTGCGCAGTCATTCCTGCGACCGCACGTGGTCAGCTTCCTCGATACCGCAACCACTCACCTTGGCATGGATCTCGAGATCGGTGAAATCTGCGTTGGCCATGACTCCACCTTCGCCGGAAAAACCATTGAGGGTTCGCGAATTCGCCAGGATCGTGGCGTCATTATTCTTGCCATTAAGCGCGAATTGGGAATGCGATTCAATCCATCGCCCGATGATCGAATTGAGCCCGGCGATTACCTGATTGCCATGGGAGAACCCTCCCAGCTCCGGCAATTGGAACAGATGGCGGCCGCCAGGGTATGAAGATCGTCACTGCGGCTGAAACGCGCGAGATCGATCGCCTCACCAGCGAACGCTTCGGCGTTCCTGCGCTCACGCTCATGGAAAATGCGGGAACCGCAGTGGCGGAGGTTGTGCTCGCAGAATATCCTTCCGCGCGTCGCCTAGGCATTATCTGCGGGAAAGGTAACAACGGTGGCGATGGTTTTGTAGCTGCGCGAAAGCTGCACGAAGCGGGCAGGGAAGTGCAGGTGTTGCTGCTGGCGGATCCTTCCGAGCTGCGCGGTGATGCAGCGGAGATGTTTAAGAGGCTTCCAGTCTCGCCCATCTTTGCGAAATCAGGGGATGACTTAAAAAGCGAGAGGGCGCGCGCGGTATTCGAGGCGGACGTGCTCGTCGACGCGATCCTCGGAACGGGTTTTCGCCCGCCCGTTCGCGGACTTTACGCCGAGGCTATCGCCGCTATCAATGCAAGCTCTGCTCCGGTAATCGCTGTGGATATTCCCTCCGGCGCCGATGCCGATGTAATGGGCGAACAGACCGGCGCAGTCGCGCGTGCGGATGCGGTCGTTACCTTTACTGCTCCGCGTCCAGCGCACGTGTTCGGACTCGTAGCCAACGGTCCGATTCTGGTTGCGCCCATCGGATCGCCCGATGACGCAATCGTTTCTGACCTACGACTCAATGTCACGACCGCGAAGGACATTGCGCCGCTGATCGGACCGCGTCCCGCTGCCGCAAACAAGGGCGACTTCGGCCACGTTCTGGTGATCGGCGGTTCGCTGGGTAAGGCCGGGGCAGCAGCCATGGCAGGCATGTCCGCGTTGCGTGCGGGCGCAGGCTTGTCTACGGTAGCGACGCCGAAATCCGTGCTGCCCACCGTAGCCGGATTTCATCCCGAATTGATGACAGAGCCGCTGGAAGAAACGGGAAACGGGACCATCTCGCTGCGGGCCCTGGACTACGAGCGCCTGGACGCGCTGGTCGAGCACAAGACCGTGCTTGCGATCGGCCCCGGAATCTCGCGGAGTGTCGAAACCGCGGAAGTCGTACACACCGTGGTGAACAGATATAAAGTTCCAATGGTCGTGGACGCGGATGGTCTCAATGCTTTCCAGGGCTGCACGGAAAAGCTCGATGGCGGGGGACGTCCGCTGGTCATTACTCCCCATCCCGGCGAAATGGCACGGCTGGTGGGTTCGACAGCAGTTGCGGTTCAGCGCGACCGGCTTCAGGTGGCCCGAACGTTTGCCCGTGAACACAACTTAATCGTCGTACTCAAGGGTCATCGTACTTTGATTGCTCAGCCCGACGCTACTGTCTGGGTGAACACCACCGGAAATCCAGGCATGGCGACCGGCGGCACGGGCGACATTCTCACCGGCATGATTGCGGGTTTCATTGCGCAGAATCCCATGCGTGTTTTCGAAGCTGTGATTGCGGCAGTTCATCTGCACGGTCTTGCGGGCGACATCGCGCGCGAAACTATGGGAGAGCAGTCGCTGGTGGCAACCGATCTCGTCAAAACCTTGCCTGAAGCAATCCGACGCGCGCGGCGTAACGCGCAAGAGAAGCTGGCGAAAATCTGCGGCTGACAATTCTTGCCAGTTCTTCTCACGTGCTTTCGATTTCATCATGTCCGTCCGGACATTATCGCGTTGCACAACAGTCCTAAAGGATTGCTTGGCAGGCAATTAGGTGTTTGTTTCAAGAATTGTAACGTTGGAATCTGGACAAGTGCTTCCGTAACCTGTGACCCAGGTCCGCACGGTGACATAGTCTAAAGCCGTATGACGCATTTTCCCCAAACCCATCCACAGCGGCGCGCAGCGCGGGTACAGCTAGGGGGGTCAGTCCTGGCTGCCATCCGGTTGGAAGACGGCCAGCGTGCTCGAGGTCAACTCCAAAGCATCTCTGTCACAGGTGGCCTGTTGGCTCTGGCCAAGGCGCTGGAGCACGGCGATTTCATCGAGATTGCCTTCCAGACAAGCTCTGGCCAGGTCCACGGCATGGCGGAGATGCTGAATCCAGCGCGGCAGTACAGCAACGGATGCCTGCAGCCATTCCGCTTCATCGCCATAGGCGACGAGGATCATCGCAAGCTGCGTATGGCGGTGGAGTCAGTGATGGACCGCAATTTTCTCGGGGGACGGTTGAATCAGCCTTCGGCGCCTAAGGGCCTCTAGGTTCCTATAGCTCGCGGTTTCTCCGCCCAAAGTAAGGTCTCGCTATACTGGTCTGCGCACCGGCATGATGCGAGAGGTCACGACCCACTCGGCCGAGGAGACGATCGCCTTCGGGCGCACATTGGCGGAGACGCTCGCCCCGCCGAAACTCGTAGTCTTGCGCGGCGAGTTAGGTTCGGGCAAGACTACGCTCGTCAAAGGCATCGCTGAAGCATTCCACGCCGCTTCCGAAGAGGATGTCACCAGTCCCACCTTCACACTGGTGCACGAGTACAGGAGTCCCCGGGTCAATGTTTATCACATTGACCTTTATCGCGTAGATACTCAGCGTGAACTGGAGACGCTGGGTCTCGACGACCTGATTGCCGAAAACAGCGTTCTACTGATTGAGTGGGGGGAGAAATTCCCCCGTTTCGAGCGCGAGAGAGATGTGGAGATCGTCCTAGAACGAGTGGGGGAGAGCGAGCGACGCATCCGGATCACCGGCCGCTGAGTGCCGAATAATAGGTTGTTCCGATCGTAGAGCTGTCGAACCATTGTCGGCAAGCCAGTTGGCCGCCACTAACCACTGACGACTGAAGAGATAAGTGTGCATTGATACTGATTTCTGACCAGTAGTGGCCACTGACGTCCGACCACTGAGAACTGAGAACGGAGAACTGCTTTCAAAACCCCATGATGTTGTAGCCACAATCCACGTAAATGACCTCGCCGGTGATGCCAGAGCTGGCGTCCGAAGCGAGGAACACGCCAGTCGCACCGATCTCGTTCACATCCACATTACGCTTCAGGGGAGCACGCTCGGCGTGGGCTTTCAGCATTTCACTAAAATCAGAAATCCCGCGCGCAGCCAGAGTCTTAATGGGGCCGGCAGAGATGGCGTTCACGCGAATGTTGTGCTTGCCTAAGTCGTACGCCAGATAGCGCACCGTGCACTCCAATGCCGCCTTGGCCACGCCCATCACGTTATAGCGGGGAACTACTCTCTCTGCGCCGTAGTAGGTCATGGTGATGATGCTGCCACCGTCTTCCATCAGCGGTGCGGCGGCGCGGGCGAGCGAGACCAACGAGTACACGCTAATATCGTGAGCAATGCGGAAGCCTTCGCGCGTTGTGTTTACAAAATCCACTTTCAATTCTTCAGCCGGAGCGAATGCCACGCTATGGACCAGCGCGTGAAGTTTGCCATAGCGCCGCTTCAATTCTCCAAACAGCTGGTCGATTTCTTCATCTTTCGAAACATCGCACATGAATGCTTCGGCGCCCGGGAGAGAAAGGATGAGGTCCTTGGCTTCCTGCTCCAGACGCTCGTTCTGGTAGGTGATGGCGAGCTTGGCGCCTGCCTTGTGCAGTCCCTGCGCAATCGCCCAGGCGATGCTGCGCTTGTTCGCTACTCCGAAGACAACGGCGTTTCGACCATCAAGGTTGGACGTCATGCATGTCTCCTGAAGAAATGGGAAGCAGAAAGGATAGCAGCTTATGTAAGGAAGGCAGAAGTAAGAATGCAGATTGCAGAAGTCAGATTTGAGCCTGCAATCTGACTGCTTACTTCCGCAAGCCAAATCATTTCGCTGCGGAGACTGCGGCCGCCTTCTCCACCGGCCAACCCGCGCTCACAAATGCCAGCACGTACACCAAGCCGATTATGGCGAAGCCGCCGCTCAGGCTGATCCTGTGTGCGACCGTGCCCACCAGCAATCCGAGCACGACTTGCAGAAAGGTTCCGGCAAAATAGAAAGTGTTCTGGACTCTTCCCATGAAGTACGAAGGAACTTGTTCCATCAGACCGGTATTCATGGCTATCCCACTCACTCCGCGCGCCGAGCCCATAACCCCGTATAGGAGGACGGCAACGGCCAGCAATCGGGAAAACGGAGACGCGGTCATGCAAAGTGCCAGCAGAGCCATCGAAATCGCAATGGAGCTTCGCGCACCTAATCTAGCGATCACTTTTGGAGCATAAACTGCGCTCAGAAAGGCACCCACCCCCCATCCGGCGTTGAGCCAACCGTAACCGACAGCGCCAGCGTGAAAGATACGATCGCTTAACGGAGCCGTCACCACTATCCCGGTTAACATCGCCCCCAGAAACAGCGCCCAACTTATACCAATAAGGACCACACTACGATGGTCACGCAGGAAGTGGATGCCTTCCCGCAGTTCGCGCCAGAAGCGCTCCAATCCACTCTCGACGGCGATGATGTCTGCTCGTAATTCCGCCGGTCGCGGTACTACGTGGTGGCCTTTCCGAACAGCGAAATAACAGAGGAACGACACGACGTATGTGCTGAAGTCGATTAGCAACACGCCGCCCAGCCCGATATGGTTGTAGACGAAGCCGACGATCGAACCGGCGATTAACCATCCGCCCTGGATTCCAGCCAGCAAGAACGTGTTGGCGTGAACGAACTCACCCTCGGGCGTGAGTTCCTGGACCAGCGCGGTGATGGTAGGCCAGAACATCCAGAATCCCGCCGCGACCAAAGTATTCATCAGATAAAGCTGCCAGACATGAACCTTGCCAATGTAGGCAAGAACGGACATGGTCAGAATAACGATGGCGCGCCCCGCGTCGAGCATCATGACTAGTCGTCGTCGGTCCTCGCGGTCGATGATGACGCCGGTGAAAGGCAGCATCAACATCGCGGGGATCGTCTGCAACACGGCCAGCGTGCCCAGTGCCATCTCAGAGTGCGTGGCTTGCAGGATGAACCAGGCGACTGCAGCGGAGTTCATCCCGCTGCCCAGCATGGAGATAACGTTGGCCCCGAACACGAAGCGCAGGGCGCGCTTCTGCAGAATGGCGCGCATCGTTCAAATTTAAATGAAAAGTAAGTGTCAGCCAATCGGCCGCAGAAGTGCCCTTCGGCTAACCCCCCCGTTCGACAGAAATCGATAGTGGGCCGGTGGCAGCTTCCACGAATCGCGAATCGCGAACTGTTGACACAATTGATGACATGAAGCGTTTTGACACGCGTACGTATCCCGTTGACACCCGTCCAGGCGTAGGGTTTGCGGAGACCTCGAAGAGTGCTGTTGCTCAGCTCTCACCCACCACTGATCGGATACGATTCAAAGCTAGTGGTTCCGTGTTTTCTGGGGTAACCTGCTTGGGGTGACAAACATCTCTCTTCAAACCCATCCAGCAAGGAGGCAAGCAATGTTTTCGCGCATCATCAGTTGCACCATCAATCCGGCTAAGGTCAATGAGTTCAAGAACGCGCTCAACAATGAGTTTCTGCCGCGCATCCAGGCGCAGGCGGGATTCCTCGAAAATATCGAGTCGCTGGACCCAGCCACAGGCCAATTCTCCTGCGTAACGCTGTGGAAGACTGCGTCGGACGTCGACAATTATCACAACGGGCTGTTTCAAGAAGTCGCAGCGAAACTGGTCCCCCTGATGCAGGGGAATCCAACCGTGCAGACGCTACCAGTCGAGAACTCCTCAGCCCATAACATTCAAGCGGGTAAGGCGGCAGCATGAAATTTGCTTGACGAGACAGGCGATTCATCCAGGGTCGCCTGTCTTGTTTTCCCGTCGCTGGAGAGCGAGCCGCGGTGAAAAAAATCAGGCGATGCTTTTGACATCTTCCCTGCAATCGTATACTGCTACTGCCTCTGCATGCGGCTCGACTTAAAGCGGCTCTTCAAAAAAGAAAAACAGGAACACCGCATCCTGCGCCAGATTGAGCGCAGCGGTGACCTTGTGCAGCCCGAGTATCATCGCGCAACTCCGGAATGTCCGCACCCGGAGCGATGGAGCATGTTCGACTCGATGACCGCCGAGGTCGAAGTGCTGGAATTCCTGCGCGCCGTGGTGACCACAATTAAACCGGAACTGGTGGTCGAGACCGGCGCCTTCAGTGGCATCAGCACTCTTTGGATCGCGGAGGGTCTCAAAGCGAACGGACGGGGAAGAGTCATCAGTTGTGAATTCGATCCGGTAGTGTATGCAAAGGCGAAAGAGCGGATTGAGAATTCCAACCTAGCTAGATGGATTGAGCTCCGCAACGAATCCAGCCTGGAGATGAAAGTCGAGGGCACAATCGACCTGTTCTTCGGCGACAGTGACATTCCCGTTCGCGAGCAGGAAGTCCGACGCCTCCTGCCGCAGATCAGTCCTTATGGTTTGATTCTGATGCACGATGCCAGTTCGCACCTGAAGCTGGTGCGCGAGGCCGCTTTGAAATTGGAAGCCGAGGGCCTGATTTCGGTCGTGCTTTTGCCTACTCCGCGCGGGCTGGTCGTTGCCCAGAAACGAGCAGGGCGTGATGTGAGTTCGTGACCCGGGTCTCTACCCCGGTCATCGGCAGGTCTGAGAACGTCCTGCAGAGTTGCGTGCCCTTCAGTCTTGCCTAGCATGCCATTCGGCGCTAGCAATCGGGCTACAAAGGTTTAAAACGTGCTATCGATCGCATACGGGGAGGTGACCTATGGAGCGCATTCGCTGTCATGCTCTCGTGCTCGCCATTGTTCTTCTTCCTCTAATCTGCCGGGCACAAGTGGACAGGATCGTAATTGCTGCTGGAACGCCGGAGGATCAGGCGCTTCAGGCAATTTCCAACGAACAAGATGGACAGAAGAAGGTCAGGTTGTACGAGGATTTTCTACAGAAATTCGCCTGGCAGGTGCTCCCCATAATCTGGACATCCTCGTCTCGCAGACTAATCTCGCGCAGCAGATGAAGGACAACGCCAAGATCATGGAATACGCAACCAGGGGCGGCGAGGCGTACAACTCAATCGCCAAGCAGCCCAAGCCCGAAGGCATCAGCGACGAGGAATTCGCTAGACAACTCGATGAACAAAAGACCGTGACTAAGAGCTCGTATGAGTTTCTCGAGACGGCGGCTTTCAATGCAATCGCCGACGAGAAAGATGCCAAGAAGCGCATGTCATACATCGAACATTTCACCACGGCGTTTCCCGATCCACGCTTCCAGGAACAAGTGGCGCAATACGCCATGTACACAGTTGGCCCGGGACAGCTCAATGATTCAGCGCGCCTGTTGGCGTATGGCGAAAAGACTGTCGCAAACAACCCGAACAGCGTGCCCGCACTCCTGCTGCTGGCCAACGCCTACGTCGACGAGTCGAAGCCGGGGAGTATCAGTAAGGCAGTCAGTTATTCTCAAAAGGTGATTGCGCTTGCCAAGGCGAATTCGCCCGAGGCCGACCGTTCGAGCAAGCTCTCGTCAGGAGTAGCGCATTCCACGCTCGGCTACGCCTACATGAAGCAGGACAAGACGGCCGCGGCCATAACAGAGCTGAAATTGGCATCTGGTTTGCTGAAGGGACAAGATGAGGTTGCTTATGCGACGGCGCTGTACCGTCTGGGCTACGCGTATGCCAAGCTCAACCACGTCGATGAAGCACGAAATGTGCTGAATGAAGCAGTACAGATCCCAGGGCCAGTGCAGCAGCCTTCCCGCGATCTGCTTGCCAAAGTAAACAGCGCGCGGGCGAGAGGGAAATGATCTCAGAGAAAAGTCTGAGCGCCTGCCTAAGAATTCCATAGGCTGTGAAGCCGGAAGCCGGTAGCTGTCCGCCCTTCTAATGCTTCGGAAGCTCATCAGAAAGCAAATGTGCCTTCATCGCCAGGTTATGCCCACGCTGAAGATCGCCCTCCTTGATCGCGTCCTTGGCCTGTTGCATGAACGAATGGATCTGATCCACCATGGCCTGCTGGTTGGAGTTGAGTTGGCGGCCAGAAATCCTCTTCAGATTCCCGTCAGTAGAGGCCAGCAATTGCGTGGCATTTTGGCGTTGGTGAGAGGCCTGGGCCCCCGGCATCCCGGGAGCAAGCAGAGCACTGGCCTCGGTGGTTCCCCCCTCCCGCACAATGATCTTATTCCGGCGTGAGCGCCTGTGTTTGCGATGGTGAGTCTTTGATGCAGAGGCTGACGATTGCTTCGATTTGTCGCTCGGAATGCTAGAAGTCGAGCTTGCTGGTGGTGTTCCTGCCTGCTGCTTGCCCGACGAACCTTCCTGAGTCTGTCCTCCTTGGGAAGCCACCGGTTGTTCCTCAGATGTTTTTTCTTGCGGTGTTTGGCTTGGTTCCACCGACTCGGATTCCTTCGGAGAAGCCGTGGATTCATTCTGGGGGTTAGGGTTGGCCGAGGTCTGTGATGAAACAGGTTGCCTTTGCGCCGGTGGCGCTTCGGCTGGGGCTTGGGAAAGTGCGCCCGCCGCTGAGGAAATACTCAGTAGCGCGCACACCCCGAGTATCCCGGCTAGGTACATAACTGAGTTCCTGCGATGCTGGAGGTCTCCCGTCAGCAGTCGCTCTTAAATTGTATCTTCGAGCAGAGTTCCTCGCGCAATTACTTTCGCGTCGAAGGTTAATCTCGAGTAGCGAGTTCTCTTAAGGCGTCCAGTGGGGATTCGGCCAAGGGGAGTTGCAGGCGAAACGTCGTGCCCTTCCCATCCCTCGACTCGAAATCCACAGATCCGTAATGCCACTGCATGATCTGGTAAGTCTGGGCGAGGCCGATTCCGCTGCCTTCCTTTTTGGTGGTGAAGTAAAGCTCGAAAATTTTGTCCTGGATCTCGGGGGGGATGCCTCCGCCTTGGTCTCGGATTTCGGTGACGACGATGTCCTCGTCGCGTCGTGCGGCGACGCTGAGGGTGCCTCCGCTGGGCATGGCCTGTACTCCATTTAGCATGATGTTGAGGACCGCCTGCTTCATGAAGTCCGTGTCAACCTTGACGTTCAAGGGCTCGGCGGGAAATTCTAGATTGATGTTTACGCCGTGCTGCTCGGCCTCAGGGGCTGCCAAAAGCGTTACATCTTCCAAGAGATGGCACAGGTCGATTTCTTCCAGGTGCAGGTCACGCGGACGGGTGAAATCCACCAGGATCTGCACTACACGGTCCAGCCGATGAATTTCATTACCAATAATTTCCATGTGACGCCGCGTGTCGGGGTCGATCTGCTGAAGTTTGTTCTGCAGCAATTGCAAGTGAAGCACGATGGCATTGATAGGATTTTTGACTTCGTGGGCGACTCCGCGAGTGAGCCGGCTGCTGGCGGAAAGGCGGCGCGACATTTCGATTTCATCTTCGATGCGTCGCACCGACTCGGCGTCACGCATGGTTAAGAGCGCGCCGATGTGCGATCCCTTTTCCTGAATGAAGTCGAGTGAAACCTGTACTCGCCTGCCTTTTTCCCCTTCCATCTCGCTCTGAACCAGCGGGCGGCGCCGTTCGAAAGCTTCGATAACCAGCGCGCCCAGCGGAGAAGTCTCGGAAAAGAGCTCCTTGGCGGTGTGCCCTAGGATCTCACGACGCGGACGGCCCAGAAAGCGCTCCGCCGAGGCGCTCACCAGCACGACACGCAAGTCCTGGGTAAAAAATATAAGGCCATCTTGTAGTGTGGCCATTACTTGTTCAACATTTTCTTTCAGAGCAGAAAATATCTGGTTTGTATCCCGGATCTGGCGGCCCAGATGGGCGATCTTGAGCGTGACCATGCCGTATTCATCAGCCTGCGATTCTCCTTCGGCCTCCACTACCTCGGCCTCACCAGCGCTCACACTGTCGAGGTTGCGGCTGATTTCCTTAAGGGGACCGAGTGCCAGATTCGACACTCCGGCTGAGAGAAGCAGAGACAGCAGAATCGCGGCAATCGAGAACAACACCGCGTGCTTCAGCCGCGGCGTAAGTTCGTCCTTCAGGAAGACGGTCGAGATACCCACGCGGATACTGCCAAACGGAGCGCCATCCAGTTGCAATGGCACACTGACGTCATAGACTGTGGCTGGACTGTAGACGAGCCGGAGCTGCTGCCAGAAACGTGCGTCGCGCAAAACCTGGAAATCCGGATGGGCGATCAAACGTTTGTTGTTCAGGTCTGGATTGCTGTCGAGGATCGCCCGGCCATCCACACCGACAATGGCCGCGTCGTACACGATCGACCAGTTGCCGACCACTGATTCCAGCATATTGTTGAGGTTCTGGTCTTCCTGGAGATACTCCCCGGTCGCCTCGCGGACAGCTGCAGGATCGCTGGTATCCACGCGCGTGCTGCTAAGGTCGGGCACTGCGTTCGCGGCGGCAGAGGCAAGTTGTGCCGTGTACAGGATGGCGAGCTCGGACGCAGAATTAACCCGTTGCCGCAGGACTTGAGAAATATACAGATAGGAAAATCCTGACACCAACACCGCGATCATGAAAGTGATGGCGAGTACGATTTTGGTTTTCCTGCGCATTGCTCAGCAACAAGCTCTGAGCGGGTCGGCCTGCCGACATCTCAGAACTAGTGCGAATCTCCAACCCGGCAGGGTGCGCGAAGGGTTCAGTCCTCCTTGCCGAGGGTACCGTCGCCCGCCGCGCTGCCGTATTCCTTAAGCTTATTATGAAGTGTTTTGAGGCTGATGCCGAGAATTTCGGCGGCACGCGTTTTGTTATTGTGAGTCGATTCCAGTGTCTTGAGGATGAGCAGCTTCTCCCCTTGCTCGACAGTCGTGCCGACGCCCAGTCTTACGGCATCCGGGTCGTTGACGGCCGGACGGACCGTGGTCTGTCCGAAGCCCGGCGGCAAGTGCCTGGTCTCGATGACCGCGCCCTCACACACGATAACCGCACGCTCAAGCGCGTTGCGCAATTCGCGAACGTTCCCAGGCCAGGAATAATTGTTGAAGGCATTGAGTACAGCTTCGCTAACGGTTGCCACCTTCCGGCCATGTCTGGCGCTCATTTCGGCAAGCAGTGCTCGCACCAATTCCGGAATGTCTTCCTTGTGCTCCCGAAGTGGCGGCATGTGGACGTTGAAAACGTTGAGCCGATAGTAAAGATCCTGACGCAATTCACCATTGGCGACGGCCTCCTCGGGGACTTTGTTGGTAGCAGTGAGAACGCGCACATCAACGGTAGTTTCCACCTTGCTGCCGAGGCGGCGGAGCTTGCGGTCCTCGAGTACGCGCAACAGCTTGGCCTGCGTTGCCACGGGCATCTCGCCAATTTCGTCCAGCAGCAAAGTTCCCCCTTCCGCCAGCTCGAAGCAGCCGGTACGGCGCTCGAGAGCTCCAGTGAATGCGCCCTTCTCATGGCCGAAGATTTCACTTTCAATCAGAGTTTCCGGGATAGCCGCGCAGTTGATGGGAAGGAACGGTTTATTCCTTCGCGGGCTAAGATCGTGAATTGTGCGCGCGACGAGTTCTTTGCCGGTTCCGCTTGCGCCAGTGATGAGGACGGAGGCAGTGCTGGGAGCTACCATCTCGATTAGATGAAAAATCTCCTGCATTTTTTTGGAGGCGCCAACCAACTCGCCCAGCGAGCCGCTATCGCGCAACTTCCGCCTAGTGACCTCAAGCTCTGTCCGTGTCCCTAGAAGTGCAGAGGCATTCTGCAGGATGGTTCGCAACCGGTTGGTATCAATCGGCTTCTGGACATAGTCATAGGCGCCCATGCGCATCGCCTGTACAGCGCTGTCAATAGTCCCCTGGGCAGTAACCACGATCACGGCCATAGTTTGATTTTGTTCCGCCAGCCGCTCCAGCAAGTCCATGCCGCTCATACGAGGCATCTTCAGGTCTGTCACGATGATCGCGGGCGACCAGTGAGTGACCTTATCCATACCCTCCATTCCGTCCTTGGCGGTTTCTGTACGATAGCCCCAGGCGGAAATCAATTCGGCGAGACCAGTGCGTTCGTTTTCCTCGTCTTCGATGATCAGTACTCTCTCATTATTCATCAGGCCACTATTATTCCGGCTTTCTGCTGTTTCAAGCAAGGCCACACCATGGTTTGCCACCACCGAACTCTGCGGTGAGCAATCGGGCCAAAGCGCAGTTTGCGCTGCAATATCAATGTGAGACGAAAATCAGCGCTATGCGAGCTAATTGTTGTTGCCACAAGTGGTACGCGATGTGGAAAGATTAGCAGCGCCAATCCTTCAGTTCCGGCTTTTTGTGCTGTAAAATTCGCAAATTAAAGAAATACCTACTTTGTCACAGCCGTACAGCTCCTAAGATTGTATCTCGGTGGAAATTAAGGCTAGCGTAGTTCGGAGGATTATATGTCGGTTTGTCGCGATAGACGCAGCGGCCGTACGATATTGAGCAGTGCCCTGCTGCTCGCAGCTGTGGTCCTCATGTCAGGTCGCCTTCTGGCGCAGCAGGAGAACCCGCCGAAGGCCGAAATTTTCGGCGGCTATCAGTGGTTAGATCCAGGCGGCAGCATTGCGCCACCGGTGGGAAGGCTGCCGAGTATGCCGAAGGGCTTTGGTGTGAGCGGCACTTACAATTTTAGTGACCACTGGGGGGTCACGTTCGACTTCGGCCGCAACTTTCACGATATCGGCAGTGAACAGACCCTCACGATGGGTCCGCGTTTCATCTGGCGTACAGAAGGAATGAATATGTTCGCCAACACTCTGTTCGGCTGGAATCGTCTGGAGGCGCACCCCTTTGATACGAAAAACGGCCTTGGAGCTGTGCTTGGGGGAGGCATTGACTTGCCGATTACGCGTGCCATCAGCTTGCGTCTGATTGAGGCGGATTGGGTGTGGGGACATTTCAACTACGCAGACGTGGTCTCCCCGGTAAGTTCTCTGGCACGTCCGAACTTGTCAGGTGCGCGGCTGCGGACCGGTTTGGTATTCAATTTTGGCGGCGCACCGTCCGCACCGGTTGCAGCAAGCTGCTCGGTGAAGCCCAGTGAGGTCATGGTCGGCGAGCCGGTTACTGCGACCGTGACTGCCAGTAATTTTAATCCCAAGCACACACTTACTTACAACTGGAGCACCACCGGCGGAAAAGTGAGCGGAAAGGACACTACCGCAACCATCGACACCACTGGCTTGGCTGGCGGCAGCTATACCGTTACTGCCCGCGTTTCCGATCCCAAGATGAAGAAGGGTGGGGAAGCAACCTGCAACGCAAACTTCACGGTGAAAGAGCCGCCGAAGAATCCGCCGACCATGTCATGCTCGGCGAACCCCACCACAGTTCAAGCCGGAACTCCGGCCACCATCACTTGCGACTGCAAGAGCCCAGACAATGTAGAAGTAAACGTAAGCAATTGGACAGCCAGCGGCGGCAGTATCTCAGGCACCGGCAACACCGCCACGCTGAATACCGCTGGCGCGTCGCCCGGTCCAATCACTATAAATGCAACCTGCTCCGACTCTCGCGGTCTAAGTACTTCGGCCTCATCTACAGTGACTGTCGAGGCTCCGCCTCCTCCGCCACCGCAAGCCAGTAAACTGAGCTCGTGCGACTTCCCGAACGCCACGAAGCCGTGGCGCGTGGATAACACATGCAAGGCAGTGCTGGACGATGTGGCTCAGCGCTTACAACATGAACCTGACTCCAAGCTGGTGATTGTCGGTAATGCGGACCCCAGTGAGAAGCGCAAGAACCTGGCAGCGGAGCGTGCTGTCAACTCCAAGGCTTACCTCTCGGGTGGCGAAGCTAAGCAGGGTATCGACGCCAGCCGTATCGAAGTCCGGACCGGAAGTGGCGGTACCAAGACTGCTGACTATTGGGTTGTTCCGGCGGGTGGAACATTCACCCAGGAAGGAACTCAACCGGTAGACGAGAACCAGGTGAAGCCAATTCCGGATCACCCGCGGCCTCCGGCAGGTAAGAAAAAGGGGGCTAAACCAAAGGCTCAATAACTGCATCAGAAGAAATGCTCGGGCTGGCTCGGGGCAAGACCCGGCTGGCCCATTTTTCTCTGGCCTTAGGTAACTTGAAGGAGGCGTGGCAGCCTGTCACTCTGGCCGACGCAAGCCAAACTTTCACCGGGGGCAAAGGTTGCTTATGAAGTGGAGTGCCATGCCGATTATTCCGCGTAAATCATTGATTGTATTGTGTGTCGGGTTGTTTTGCGCCTCCACTTTGTGGGCGAGTCAGTGGACGGTTCTGGGGCCGGACGGGGGCGATGTCCGCAGCTTGGCCTACAATCCACACAATCCGGACCAGATATTTCTGGGGAGCAGCACGGGGAGCCTTTTCGTTTCCAATGACGGTGGGCATAGCTGGTCGCGATTTGCCCGGCTAGGTAGCGATGACTACGTGCTCGACCACATTGCGATCGACCCGCGAAACGCGCAGACCATGTTTGTCTCCGCCTGGAGCGTGGCCAACCAGCAAGCCGGTGATCTGTTCCGCACACGGGATGGCGGAAAGACTTGGGAGGCGCTGCCCGGCATTCGGGGAAAATCCATCCGCGCAATGGCGGTCGCAGCTTCCGATTCAAAGGTGCTTGTAGCTGGAGCCCTCGACGGTGTGTACCGCAGCAATGATGGCGGCAATAGTTGGGAGCGAATCTCGAACCAGTCGGAGATCAAGAATATTGAGTCGATTGCGGTTGATCCGCGTAATCCCAATGTCACCTACGCCGGCACGTGGCACCTGGCCTGGAAGACGGAAGACGGCGGAGCAAACTGGCACCACATCAACAAAGGAATGATCGACGACTCCGATGTGTTCTCCATCATTGTCGATTCCAAGAACCCTTCGGTGGTGTTCGCCAGTGCTTGCTCAGGAATTTACAAGAGCACCACCGCAGGCGAGCTGTTCCAGAAAATTCAGGGTATTCCGTTCTCGGCGCGCCGCACGCGCGTCCTCAAAGAAGACCCCAGCAACCCTTCCATCATCTACGCCGGAACCACCGAAGGTCTGTGGAAGACTGCAGATCAGGGCAAGACCTGGAAACGCGTGAGCAATCCCGAAATTGTGGTGAATGATGTTTTGATTGATCCTCGCAATTCGCAGCGTGTGCTGCTGGCGACCGATCGCAGCGGGGTGATGGCCAGCGACGATGGCGCGCAGAGCTTCACGGCTTCGAACCACGGCTACACGCATCGTTACGTGACCTCGATCCTCGCCGACCAGAAAGATCCGAACACCATTTATGCAGGTGTGGTGAACGACCGGGAGGCGGGCGGAGTGTTCTACTCCCGTGATGGGGGGACGCACTGGCTGCAGAAAAGCGCGGGCCTGGACGGCCGCGACGTGTTCTCTCTGAAGCAGACCAGTAGCGGTGCACTGGTCACGGGGACCAACCGGGGTGTGTTCATGCTCGAGCGGAATGCCAGCCAATGGCGTCCGATTAATACCGTCCTCACTGAGAAGAGCCTAATGCGCCCGATAAAAAAGGGAAGCAAGCGGACAGTGGCAACCAAGACGAGCACTCGATCAGTACTCGAGGCGCGGGTCAGCGATATCGAGCTTGCGCCCGATCGCTGGATTGCGGCAACTTCGTCCGGTTTGTTCACCAGTACCGACCAGGGCAAGACCTGGAAAGGTGGCCCGGTATTGGGTGAGCAGGATTTCATCTCCGTACGTGCTAGCGATGATCTGCTCGTAGCCGCCACGCGCTCCGGTGTTGTGGTTTCGACTGACGGTGGGATGACGTGGAAGGAAGCCAGACTGACATCTTACAAGCCGAACGTCCGTAATGTGACGATAGCCCCGGATAGGCAGATCTTTGTGGCATCGCGCGAGGGCGCTTTCTGCAGCGGAGATTCCGGTACGACGTGGCAACGCGTGCTCGCGGGTCTTCCGGACAAGGACATCACTTCCATTGCCTATGACGGCAGCCACAAGCGCTTGCTGGCAACCAGTGGCGCGACCGGCGTGATTTTCGAAAGCACCAATGGTGGGCGGAGTTGGCAGCGCGGTCCGGATTCAGGTTTCCCGCTCCGCCGGATCAGCGTGGTGCATGGCCGGTTCATGGCGGCCACGCCCTTTGACGGGGTAATCATTCAGCCGGAAAACGAAGCCCAGAGCGCATTGGCGGAAGGCTCGGGTTCGAGTAACTAGTTGAGTGCCAGCCAGGCTGAGTAGCCCAGTCAGGCAGTGCACCGTTAAGAGAGTTACCCTGGTGGCTCGAGGTTATCCCGAATCCGGATAACATCTGTAAACCGCGAGATCGTGAAATTGCCCCGTCGTCGGCAGAAGAACGCCCGCCCATCCGCCCCGCAAAAACTACCCCCAAAAAGTACATAGCTGGTAACGCTTTACTGCTGCTAAGCACTGTAGATTCAGAGATAAAGCTTGGCATCGCTCGTGCGACATAGAAACTGTGGTAGGTAATGAGGAGGGTCGCTCCATGAAGTCGTGGAAGGCCACAAAGGTTTCAGTCTTCATCATTCTAGTTCTCATGCTGGTGCTGGCGTTGAGTGTGGGCTGTGCTCGTCAGCCAAATCCCCAAGCCGCGGACGAGAATTCTGCGGCGCCGAAGAGCGATGATCGGACCCTGCCGTTTGACCGGGACTCCAAAAAGAATGGGATCTCGCCGAGTGGCACGCTGGTCCCGACACCGCAGAATTTGCCTGCTGGAACTCCGATTACGATTCGGCTTCAGTCAGCCGTCTCCAGCGCTTCATCGCATTCCGGCGACACGTTTGAAGGCGTTGTCGAGGAACCGATCGTGATTCAAGGGCAGACAGCAGTTCCGCGTGGAGCAAACGCGACGGGTCGCGTGGTGGCTGCCAAAGCGTCGGGCCGCCTGCACGATCCCGGCTACCTGCGGTTGACCTTGGCGAGCATCTCCATCAATGGAAAGGACGTGCCAGTGCAAACGTCCAGCATATTCATAAAGGGCGCTTCGCACGAGAAGCGCAACCTGGAGATGATCGGCGGAGGCGCCGGTGCTGGCGCTTTGATAGGGGCGCTGGCCGGTGGTGGCAAGGGCGCGTTGATTGGCAGTGCTGTGGGTGCCGCAGGTGGCACAGGAGTAGCTTATGGCACCGGCAAGAAGGATGTAGGTTTTGGGCCAGAACGTCGTCTGACTTTCCGTGTGGCACAAGCAGTCCCCGTGCACGGTTGAGTTCTTTCGACGGCGTTTTCTTTGGGCGCGAATCTCGCGCCCATTTTCATTTCCCATCTTTTATTACTCGTATTTCATTTCTCGTCCCGGACCATTTCAGCTGAGTTTTCCACAGGACGCGCTACCAAAGGGCGTGACGACTGAACTTAGCAGCATTCCTCTGGACCCCTATGATTTGTACCAAATGGGGAGCAAACGCCACCATCGGGACCATATAGGTACGAAACAGTTCCGATTCGGTGTGGCCTGCCTTCGGTGCGACAAGCAGGAAAGATGAGGAAGACTCTGGACCAGAATCCGTTGCCAAAATCGCAAAACTCAAAGAGGTTAATACGATGTTGACAGCAGCAGCACCTGCCATTTTGCCAAGCACTCCGCAAATTGAGGGAGCAAACTTTTTGAACTTGCTGATCGTAGATGATGACCGTGCCATTCGCGAGGCATGTCGCGAGGTAGCTCAGTCGCTCGGTTTCAACACTCTGGTGGCGGACTCGGCGGAACAGGCTTATCGCATTTTGGATACGCAGGGCATCGACGCTGTACTACTCGACTTGAAGCTGTCCGGAGCAGGCGGTCTGCAGGCTCTGCATCAGATCAAAAACCACCGGCCCGAGGCTGTCGTAGTGGTCGTTACCGGTTATGGCACGGTGCAGTCGGCGGTACAGGCGATGAAAAATGGCGCCTACGACTATTTTACCAAGCCCTTCAGCATTGACGAGCTGAGACTGTTGTTGGACCGCGTCGCCAATCACCTGAAGTTGAAAACGGAAAACCGCACGCTGCGGGAGAAGATCAAGTCCAAACAGGGCTTTGGCGGGATCGTGGGCCGAGCGCCAGAGATGGAAAGGCTCTATCGCATCATCGCCAAGGCTGCGCACAGCACGCATCCCGTGCTGATACTGGGCGAGAGCGGGACAGGCAAGGAGCTGGTCGCACGGTCAATTCACTTTTCCGGACCCTTTCACGACAAGCCCTTTGTTCCCGTGGACTGCGGTTCTCTGGTCCCAACGCTGATCGAAAGCGAGCTGTTCGGCTATGTCAAAGGCGCGTTTACAGGAGCGGTGCATTCGAAAGATGGATTACTGGCCATTGCCGAGGGCGGCACCGTTTTCCTGGACGAGATCGGTGAGTTGCCGGTCGACCTGCAGGCCAAGCTGCTGCGTGCGATCCAAGAAAAAGAAATCCGGCCGGTCGGCAGCACAAAGCGTATCCAGATCAATATACGCATTCTGGCGGCTACTAACGGTGAGCTGGAAGAAGCGGTGTCGAAAGGTACCTTCCGCCGCGACCTGTATTTCCGGCTGAATGTGCTGACCCTTCGCATTCCACCCCTCCGCGAGCGCAGGCAGGATATCCCGCTGCTGGCGGCACACTTTCTGGAAAGGGCAGCCCGCGATTCAGGGCAGGAACGTGTTCTAAGTGATGAGGCTCTCAAAGCGATGCTGGCCTATGATTGGCCGGGAAATGTGCGAGAACTGGACAACTGCCTGGAACGTGCGTGCGCACTGACCACCGCACTCACCATCAACGTTCGTGATCTGCCGACTACCATCTACAGTGTGCGGATTGAAGACGAATCAGGCTTGGGCGGAGCTCAAGCGAAGATTGTTCCCATGTCGGAGCTGGAAAAGCAAACGATACTTAATACTATAGTTCAGGTGAATGGCGACAAGCTGCTGGCGGCGCGCATGCTTGGAATTGGCAAGACCACTCTGTACCGAAAATTAAAGGAGTATGCTTCCCAGCCATAGCCCAACCATAGCCCAACCATAGAAAGAGGCGCTTCCAGCGTGCCATAACGAGAACACAAAGTCGCTTGAGTTCAGCAACTCTCATCATTTCAATGCAACGCAGATGGTGCCAGACGTGCTTGTTGTGCAGAGCATGATTCTGCTCATCACACCTTATGCGCGAGCTCAAGAATGCAGCGAGGCAATGGAGGAAGCCACAGCGGAAACTACACAGGTTGCTGAAAACCTGAGTGATGCTGCCACTCGGCTGCATGCCGAGGAGTATTCCGCGGTGGTAATTGATCAGTCCCTGCTGGAAGCAGATCCAGATGAAAGCGAAACGGTTCTGCAGCACGTCGGAACGGCTGTCCCGATTTATGTGAACTTTGCCATTAGCGGGAAGGAACGTGTGGTGCGCGAGCTGCGGACAGCATTGCGACGCAGAACATGCGAACAGTTGATCGCCCGGAAGGCTGCCGAGCTGGCCTTGCGAAGCGACCTGAACGGGGCGGTCACCGCGATGTTGCTTTCCTGCGAGCTAGCGCTGGAATTGCCTAACCTGCCCATACTGGCTCGGGAGAAAATCCGTACGGTTCACGATCTCGCACGCGAGTTACGCCGGTGTCTGGGTATTGCCCTATAAGCGTCGTTTGCCCAGCGCACGACATGGACTGGTTGCCGCAGGCCAAGTAGCGGCCATTGAACATCGTTGGAGAGCTGTGCGTTTCACCCGTCGGTCGGCCCGGAAATGACTGGAGATTCAATTACCTCAGGGAGTGTCCAGAGTGCAAAAGCTCTGGCGTGCTACTCCGGACGATGTAATTTTTGAACGCGCTGCGTTTCGACTCCCCTAATCTATGCAACGTTTTGCAACCTTTGGACTGACTGCTACAAATAAAACCTTCAGACCATCCACTTATTCAAACTAGAATAGCAGCGTGCAGGAAGCGGCAGATGGCTGCTCACTGCGCTCGTCAACGGTTCGTCCGGGAGGACCCGTGCACGTTCTCGTTACCGCGGACACGATTAGTGGCATTTGGACTTACACTCGCGAACTCGTGACAGGTTTGGTCGGCCGCGGAGTGCGTGTAACCCTGGTCAGCTTGGGCGAGATTCCGTTACCGCGACAGATGGCGTGGATGGAGAGACTGCACGGTCTCGAGTATCGTCCGACTGCGTTTCGCCTGGAGTGGATGCAGGAAGGCGAGCAAGACCTGGAAGCATCCTCGAACTATCTGGCGGACTTGGTACGCGAGGTCAAGCCTGATCTGCTGCACCTAAATCAGTTCTGCCACGGCGACCTGCCAGTGGATGTGCCGCGCGTAGTAGTGGCGCATGGGGACCTGGTCAGTTGGTGGAGAGCCGTGCACGATCACGAACCGGGAGAAAAGCCTTGGCTCGAGGCGTATCGCAAAATTGTAATCCGTGGATTATCCGCCGCTACTGCCGTGGTGGCGCCTTCCGGCTGGATGTTGCAGACTCTGCGTTCCTGTTATGCGAGGCCCGCTCGTGATCTCGTTATTTACAACGGGCGCAATCCGATTTTCTTCAATCCGTACGTTACCAAGGACGACTCCGTCCTCGCGGTGGGGCGCCTCTGGGACGCGGGCAAGCAGGTTTCTTTACTGACCCAGCATCGGCACCCACTCTCAGTTTGCATTGTCGCCTCCGAGCAGCCAGTACATGCGTCGCGTATTCCGCTCCGGGCCGACGTCAAGGTCGCGACCGATAACCTGTGCGTCGCGCTCAAAGGTCCGCAGACTGAAGCTCAACTTCGGACGCTTTATAGCCGCGCCGCGATTTATGCTGCTACGTCGCGCTACGAACCTTTTGGCATGGCGCCGCTGGAGGCTGCCTTCTCGCGCTGCGCCATCGTGGCCAATGATATTCCGAGCTTCCGCGAGATTTGGGGCGATGCTGCCATGTATTTCCGCGCCAATGATGCCGAGAGCCTCGCTGAAGCCATCCGCCAATTGAGCGAGGATCGGGACCTGCGCCGCACCTATGCCAACCGCGCGTACCAGCGTGCGCGTGAGCGTTTCACTGCCAAGCGCATGATCGATGATTATCTGGAGCTCTACCGAAGCCTGCTGTATTCGAAATCGGCGGCTGCGTAACGAGTAGTAGTTAGCTGTTGGCTTCTGGCTCCTAGCTCCTAGCTCCTAGCTCCATAAAGCTCCTAGCTCCATAAGCTCCATTCCCAACCTTCCCAGCCTGATAGCACCTCGTAAGAATGGCCTCTGAGGACATTGCAACATAGCTGTGTGGCCCAGCGCGAGGTCGATGACAGCTCAGCGCTGAAGCCAACGCTCCCCACCATAATCCTTCGAAGCTGCGATAATCATGGCGGAGGCAGGATATGGCACAAGTAAAGATCACAGCCAGAAGGAATGGCCCTTATCGAGTGGAAGCGCCCGAGGGGGCAATCGAACTGGTTGATGCCGACGGTAACAAGTACGATCTGACCGGGAAGCCGGCGTTTTCTCTGTGTCGTTGCGGTGGTTCGACCACCAAGCCCTTCTGCGATGGAACCCATAGTCGAATCGGCTTTCAAGCCGCCGAAGCGGCCGTGCGCTCCGAGGAGCAGCAACAGCATGGCAAGCCCGTTGAAAACGATCCTCCTGCGAGCAGCCCGGCGAAGGGCTGAATTCGCCTGTCATCGAGGAGAATGCTTCGGAAGGGGGAACGCAGCATTGCGGGACTCGATCTATTCCGCTAAGGGATTCCGGGGCTATACAGCCGAGGACGATAAAGTGAAGCCCAACTGAAATGAGAACTGGGAATTGAGAAATGAGAACTGCTCGCTCAATGAATCGTCTTCGTCTTGCGTGACATGTAATCCATCAGCAGGTACTGGCCGAGCGTGTATGGCGTGGTGAAATAGGCCTTGCCACGGCACATTTCGGTGACCTTCTGCACGAACTGCACTAGTCCATAATCGGATGCCAGCATGAAGGTGTTAATCAGAATGCCTGCACGCTTGCACTTCGCTACCTCTTCCAAAGTCTGGCTTACCACCAGAGGGTCCAGTCCGAAGGCATTTTTGTAAATTCGGCCGTCCTCAAGCGTTAATGCTGACGGCTTTCCATCGGTGATCATTACGATCTGCTTCATGTCCTTGCGCTGCCGCTGCAAAATGCGTTGCGCCAGTCGCAGGCCTTCCCGCGTGTTGGTGTAGTACGGCCCAACTTTCACACGAGCCAGTTGCGACAGAGGCACCTCTTCCGCCGAATCATGAAACAGAATCAGCGAAAGCGAGTCGCCGGGATATTGCGTGCGGATGAGGTGTGAAAGTGCCATCGCGACTTTCTTCGCCGGCGTGAAGCGGTCCTCTCCATAGAGAATCATGGAATGCGAGCAGTCGAGCATGAGCACAGTGGCGCAGGAAGACTGGTACTCGCACTGGTGTACTTGCAGATCCGAATATTCGATGTTGAGCGGCAGCTTGAGTCCCTCGCGCTGAATCGCACTGGAGAGCGTGCCGGTGATGTCGAGATTGAGCGTATCGCCGAATTCGTAGATCTTGGAAGCTCCGCTGGCCTCGATTCCCGTCGCCAGGTCGCGGGTATCGTGGCGGCCGAAGCTGGACTTGCCGAGTGATCCCAAAAGATTGCGCAGAGCTTTGTAGCCGAGAAAATCCAGACTCTTGTCCGTGACCTCGAATCTTGCCTGCTGCTGGGCTTCCCCCACCTGCCCCCCGACGCTCGGCTGACGCAAAGGATCGTGGGGCCGGTCAATCGAAATGTAGTCTTCCCGCTCCATGCGCTCGATCAGTTTTTCAATGAGTTCGTCGAGGCCGCCTTCCATCTGCATCCGCTGCAGTCGCTCGCGCATTTCTTCATCCAGGAGGTCGCCTTCGAGCAGCGCCCGCTCGATTGCCTGGCGAAGCTCTTCCAGCGTTTTCTCGCCTTCCGGCAACTCATAGAACATGTAGTCCTGGAATCCGCTCTGGAGCAGGTAGTCCGAGAGCGCGCTGAGCAGGTCCTCCATGCTCATCTCGCTGGCGGGATCGGGAACGTATTTGGTGTAGCGGACGCGTTTCATGGAGCAGTTCTCAGTTCCCAGTTCTCAGTATTCGCATCATGAGTGGCACGCGTCTCGTAGTTAGATCCATACTTGGATAGTTACACCCTTCCATTCTCAACTAGAACCGACAACTGAGCCGAGAACTCAATTAAGCGGCCTGCGCGGACGTACAGGCGGCTCTTCGCGGCCGAACCCGGGTTCCGGACGCTTCGGTTGTTTCTCGCCAGCGGTGAACACGCGCTCTTCGCTGCGCCCGATGCGCTTGTGCGCATACAGACCTTCGAGAATGAACTCTGCTGCGGATACCTGTACTTCGGCGCTTTCCTTAGGCCCGACCGCAACCTTGACCAGTTTGTCCATAAGCCCCTGGATGCCCCTTAGCGATTGCAGCACTTCGCCGGCACTGGCGGTGTCGGTAAGTTGAATCTCGCCACCCAGGTCAAACCATTGCACCACCTGCTGCATATTCACGCCGTTGAAGTAGTCATCGTAGGTTTTGGCGATGGCGGCGCGGATCAATTCCCGGCCGACGTAGTCCGCTCCTTTCATCTCGCCCTCGTACTCGAGCTCCAGCTTGCCTGTGATCGCCGGCATGGCGGCATAGATGTCGCTGATTCGGGGCACGACGAGTTTTTCGTTGTGATGGATCGTCCTACGCTCTGCATTCGAGATCACGTTTTCCATGCAAGTAATAGGAAGGCGCTGACTCACACCTGATCGTTTATCAACCTTCTTGTCCTCGCGGGCCGCGAACGCGATCCGTTCAATCACTTCCTGCACATACTTCGGCAGATGCAGATGATACCCATTGCGCTGTGTCCAGGCTTCCTGGGTGGTGATGGTGATGCCTTCCGCAACGCTCGCCGGATAATGCGTGCGGATTTCGGAGCCGATGCGATCCTTCAAGGGAGTAATGATTTTGCCGCGCGCCGTGTAATCCTCCGGATTCGCGCTGAACACGAGCGCGACATCAAGCGGCAGCCGGAGAGGGTACCCCTTAATCTGAACATCGCCTTCCTGCATGATGTTGAACAGGCCTACCTGAATTTTCCCTGCGAGGTCCGGCAGTTCATTAATGGCAAAAATGCCGCGATTGGCTCGGGGCAGCAAGCCGTAATGAACCGTGAATTCGCTGCTCAGTTCGTGCCCCCCCCGCGCGGCCTTGATCGGATCAATATCACCGATCAGATCCGCGATGGTCACATCAGGAGTGGCAAGCTTCTCCACGTAGCGGTGGTCCGGTGTGAGATAAGAGATGGATGTAGCATCTCCGAGTCTGGTGACTTCTTCACGGCAACGGCGGCATATAGGTGAATACGGGTTGTCATGAATCTCGCAGCCCGCGATATAGGGGGTCTCCGGGTCGAGCAACGTAGTCAGCGCGCGCAGGATACGGCTTTTGGCCTGTCCTCGTAGCCCCAGCAAAATAAAATTGTGCCTGGACAGAATCGCATTAACGATCTGAGGGACTACGGTGTCGTCGTAACCTACGATCCCGGAGAAAATAGGCCCTGGCCGGCGCAGCTTTATCATCAGATTGTCGCGCAACTCGTCCTTAATGCGTCGCGCACGCAAACGATCCTCGGAGAAGGGACTGCAGCGGAGCTCGCCCAGTGTCCGCGGAAGACTCATGACAGAAAACCCCCAAAACGAACAACTTTGACCTCGATTATACGCCCCGCCCTAAACAGACATTTTTGTCATTGGCGGCAGCCGATTCAAAGCACATGGAAGATTAAAAAATTACCTTAATACAAAAATACAAAGTTCGCAGAGTGCTCGCGACCTCGCGGAATAAGATCCGGAAGAACGTCTCTTGATGTCTTTCTGATAATTTTGCGTTCTAACGCGACTTGATCCAGCGAAGCAGAAACAAAGCCACGAGGATAGCTGTCAAACCGCTAAAAGAGCCGTCCGTCCACACTCGCTTGGGCGCAAGGGTTTCGGCTACGCACGAGAAGCGACAGGATAATGAGTGCAGCCATCCACGAGAAGGAAACCGCACGTCACCTCCCGTATCCATTACCGCCAGCTTTCTGGCGAATTTGGACAGTGCGCCGCAATTTGGGGAGAATGGCTTCGAAATATGCGATCACCGCTTGCATGCGTTTCGCCTCCGATCGCATGCCCAGCAGGTTTTGCTTGAAGTCGAGATCAAGGGGCAGAGAACCCGCGAGTTGGAACGAGAGCCTCGATTCATCTTCTCCGGGCAAATCTTGCTCCGCACCCGCGAGGGCGAGAATTTCGCGGTGCAGCTTTACCGCGAGCACCACTTCTTCCTGAGTGGCCTTTTCCGGGTCGTCCGAAAAGTAGAGCACGTCCGCTTGCAGGAACGGGCGTTCCTGGTTGACTTCCAGTACCTCAAAGCGCTCGCGTCCCTCGGTGACGATGTCGAGACGGCCGTCATCATATTTTTTCGTGACTGCGATGATTTCAGCTGTACAACCAATCTCAGCCACGCCCTCCTCCTGCGCGCGCACCACACCAAAGGAACTCTTCCGAGCCAGGCACTCGCCGATCATATCCTTATAACGCGGCTCGAAGACATGCAGAGGCAGCGGCACGCCGGGAAATAACACCACCTCCAGCGGAAACAAAGGAAGAAGGGAACCCACAAAGCCTCCGGCGTCCACCAGCGCAGGCGCGAGCGGAAAATATCCTCGATTGTACGACACGGCTTGACTTCCAATCGTGGGGAAGCATAAAAGCTCGACATGGAACTTGCTGGCAAAGTGGTGGTAGTCACGGGCGCCTCGATGGGGATCGGCGAGGCGATCGCAAAGCTCTTCGTTGATCACGGCGCTAATCTTGTGCTGCTCTCCCGTGATGCTAGCCGAGTCGAGGCTGCCCGCGGACGCATTGGCCACACAGAGCGTACGCTGGCGCTTTTCTGCGATATTCGCCATCGTGAAGAGATTGACCGCGTCCTCAATCTCACTCTGCACCATTTCGACCGCATCGATGTATGGGTGAACAGTGCGGGTTTCGGCCTTCGTGACTCAGTCGCACAGATGGATATGGCGGTATGCCATGACATGTTCGAGACCAATTTCTTTGGAACTATTGCTGCTATGCAGGGTGTGATCCCAGTGATGAAGCAGCAGGGAGGTGGGATGATCATCAACATCTCCAGCGTGGCTGGGCACATACCAGTGCCCTTTAGCGCAGCGTACTCTGCCACCAAATTTGCCATGAACGCAATCGGCAAGGCGGCGGGAGTGGAACTGAAGGATACCGGAATCCACGTGATGACGGTTTGTCCCGGGTACGTGCGAACGGACTTTGCGGCGAATGCCGTGAAGGGCAGGGATGTCAAGACGGTGCGACCCTTAGCCTCGCGTGGCATTGACGCCCAGCGCGTGGCCCGCGCGGTATTTGAAGGATATCGCAAACAAAAGCGGGAAGTGGTCGTGCCCTGGACGATGCACCCGGTCATCAAGCTGTACCAGCTTTTTCCCGGACTGGTGGAGTGGGGAATGGTGAAGCTGGGCCAGAGAGCGGAGTAGAAAAGCTTAGGAACGGCGTCTAACCCGATTGCCGATTTCCAATTGCCCGATTTCCAATCAAATCGTTCATGGCGACTCCAATTGGCAATTGAAAATTGGCCAGTTGAAAATACTTCTTTGTATCTTCACGCCGTAGCGAAATCTACCCTAATTCCCCCAACATGGCTTCCATTTCCGACTGGGCGTGCGCATTCCTGGTGCGCTTGGCCGAGGCAATTCCCTCCGACAGCATCTTCTTGGCCTCTTCAATCCGGCCGGCACGGGCGAGCGTCTGGGCAGCCATGAAATAGCCGGCGGTGTAGTCAGGATTGGTTGATATCAGCTTAGTAAATTGCTCGAGCGCCCGCTCAACTTCGCCACTCTTGGAGTACTCCATGGCGAGTCCGTATAGCGCAAAGGCATCATTAGGATTGTGAGCAAGAATCTCATTGAGCATTGTGACGCGGTCCATGAGCAATTCTCAGTTCGGAGTGTCAAACAGATTACTACATGAGAATCGGGGTTGTAGCATCGGCGTTCGGCCGGCTGCCTGGAGGACATGCTGTCCTCCGAGCCGTGGCGTCCTGGTATTGGCGAGTCGCCAGCAGCGCGAGTACAATGGCCGTCACCCCGACACAGAGGAGCTTAAGAATTGGCCTGTCCATTCTTCATGCCTACGCGAAAGTTTGAAGACGGCGCCTGGCTCCATCCTTCACGTCTTCCTTTGGGGAGTGGCTGGCACGGTCTCTGCACCGCTTCAGGCCAGCAAATCATTCCCTCTGATGAACAATTAAAGGAGTTTTGTAACCTTGGCTACGCCGCCAACTGCCCGCACCTGCCCAGCGAGCGTGTCTGGGATGCCGTGCGATTCTCGGTGGCGCGCGACTGTGCAGAGGGGGTCCTGATGTGGTACGTGTGTGAGTCCGATCACCGCCCCGCGGAGCACGGCACGCTGGAATACAATGCCGCCGATGCCGCCTGGATTCGCCCGCATGGGGATGCCCGCATCCAGAAAATGGCGGAGTGCTACCTGGACTCATATCTCCGCAAAACCAGGGCCGCGGTGGCTGCCTGCACTTCGAGCTAATACGACATGAACGACAGCGCTGTGCTGCTCAATCCGCGCTCCGTCCGCGACTCCCAATCGGAAATGGCTGAGATCGTTCTTCCGAACGATGCCAATCCACTGGGCGCACTGCTCGGGGGACGCCTGATGCACTGGATCGATCTGGCCGGTGCCATGGCCGCACATCGCCACTCGCGGCATTACGTTGTGACCGCCTCGATTGACCATCTTGATTTTCTCGTGCCGGTCCGTGTGGGTGACCTGGTGATCCTGCGGTCGTCGGTGAATCGCGTTTTCCGTACTTCGATGGAAGTGGGGGTTAAGGTCTGGGTTGAGAACTATATCTCCGACAGTTCTCACCACGTCAGTTCCGCATATTTGACCTATGTAGCGGTTGATCGAGAAGGCTGCCGTTTACCAGTCCCCGCTGTGGTACCGGAAGACGACGAAGAGCAGCGCCGCTACGAGGATGCGGGACGACGGCGCGAGATCCGGCGTACAGAACTGGAGCGTCGCCGTCATCGCATGCGCTGACCGAATTTGTGACGCGCAACACGTCCTCATGATCGCCCGAATCAGCATTAATGGCCGGTTCACGGAGCAAACTGAGAACGCAACATGGATAGCGCACTGCTCATGCATCGCCTACATTTCGCGTTTACGGTTACGTTTCATTATCTATTTCCACAGTTGACGATGGGCTTGGCGCCTCTGATGGTTGTGCTCAAGACCATGGCGCTGCGCCGTAATGATGAGACCTATAACAAGGCGGCGCGTTTTTGGGCACGAATTTTTGGCATTAACTTCGTAATCGGCGTGGTGACCGGGATTCCGTTGGAGTTTCAGTTCGGCACCAACTGGTCTCACTTCTCACGTTTTGCGGGAGGAGTAATCGGACAGACCCTGGCGATGGAGGGCATGTTCGCTTTCTTTCTGGAATCCGCCTTCCTGGGGCTCTTCCTATATGGCGAGAAGCGGCTAAGCCCGCGGGCACACTGGTGGTCGGCAGTAGCGGTTTTCCTGGGCTCCTGGCTCTCAGGTTACTTCATCGTGGCCACCGATGCCTGGATGCAATATCCGGTCGGCTACGCGCGTGCCGCTGATGGCTCGGTCCAGCTTTCGAGTTTCTGGGCTCTGGTGCTGAATCGCTGGGCCTGGTGGCAATATGCGCACAACATGAGCGGTGCTGCTATTACCGGCGCCTTTGCGATGGTCTCGATCGGAGCTTTTTATTTGCTGTGGGGCAAGTACGCCGAGTACGGGCGGATTTTCATAAAGACGGGCGTAATGGCGGGTTGCATCTTCAGCTTGCTGCAACTGTTCCCCACGGGAGACCGGCAGGGCAGACTGATAGCCCGATATCAACCGGTCACGCTCGCGGCTATGGAAGCCCTGTTCACCAGCGGGCCTGGAGCGCCGCTGGTCATCATCGGGCAGCCCAATGTGGAAGAACGCAAAATCGATAATCCGATCCTCGTACCCAAGATGCTAAGTTTTCTGACCTATCAACGCTGGGAAGCTGATGTGCGAGGTCTGGACGCGTTCCCGCAGGAGCTGTGGCCGCAGAACATTTCGCTGCTTTACTACAGTTATCACATCATGGTGGGGCTGGGGACGATCTTCATTGCGATCATGGTGATCTCGTTGTTTCTCCTCTGGTGCGGCAAGCTGTTTAACGCCCGCTGGATGCTTTGGATACTCATGCTGAGCCTGCCATTTCCGTATATAGCGAACACGGCGGGCTGGATGACTGCGGAGCTCGGCCGTCAGCCCTGGCTCGTGTATGGTCTGTTCCGTACAGCGGATGGTTACTCCAAAACTGTTTCACCTGGTAATGCCATGTTCACCCTGCTCGGATTTATGGGAATGTACACCGTCCTTGGCATTCTGTTTCTGTTCTTGGTCCGGCGGGAAATTGAGAATGGTCCCGATTTAGATTCGGCAGTTCACGGCCAGGTCACGAGCCGGTAGCAGCGCGTTAGAGGTCCTGGTGTGGAAACTCTATGGTTCATCATCGTCGCTGTCATGCTGACGGCCTACGTCGTATTGGACGGCTTTGATCTTGGCGCCGGCGTCATTTATCCGTTCATAGCTAGAACAAGCGACGACCGCAGGCGGGTGCTGCGTGCGATTGGTCCGGTATGGGACGGGAATGAAGTCTGGCTGCTCGCAGCCGGCGGGACTCTCTACTTTGCTTTCCCCCAACTCTACGCCTCGGGATTTAGCGGTTTTTATTTGCCGCTCATGATGGTCCTGTGGCTTTTGATGCTGCGGGGCATCGGGATCGAATTTCGCACGCACATGGAGCATCCCGTGTGGCAGGGCTTCTTCGACGCGGTGTTCTCCCTTTCCAGCGTGCTGCTGACGATTTTCTTTGGCGCGGCCCTGGGGAATGTAGTCCGAGGCGTACCGCTGAGGCAGGATGGCTATTTCTTCGAGCCGCTCTGGACCAATTTCAAGCTCGGCACCCATCCCGGCATCCTCGACTGGTACACCGTGATGGCTGGACTAGTGGCCTTGGTCACGCTCACGGCTCATGGTGCGCTTTACGTGGCTATTAAGACCGAAGGTGAACTCAGCGCGCGCGCTCGCAGCGTAGCGGTGGTCGCATGGCCAGTGCAGTTCTTCCTGACTTGTGTCAGCCTGGTCGCGACTTACTTTGCGTGCCATCGTATGTTTTATAACTACGGTCGCCATCCCGTTGGCCTGGTGGTACCTGTATTAGTCTTTGGCAGCCTAGCGGTGATGGTATTGGCTACACCCAAAGGGAAGGAGAAGCTCGCTTTCATAGCTTCCAGTCTCTACATCGCTGGCATGCTGGTCGGCGCGGTCTTTGGTCTTTACCCGCTGGTGCTGCCCGCAAGCACCGACCCCGCTTACAGTCTGACCATCTACAATTCGGCTGCGGGACATCATGGCTTGGTCGTCGGGTTTGCGTGGTGGATCTTGGGTGCAGCGCTGACTCTCGCCTATTTCATTTTCATATACCGCATATTCCGGGGAAAAGTTAAGTTGGAGGGCGAAGGATACTGAGGCGGTCCTTTGCAAGATAAAACCCGAGGCGTTGCAGGCAGCTTCTGCACGCCTCATTTTCTGCCGAAAAGTCTGTAGAAACGCAGCTTGCTGGCACAGTTGTTGAAGGGGAGACGGCTTCAGAGGCTGTGGAAAAACGCGGGGATTGGCACAGTTGTAGAAGGGCACGGCTTCAGAGGCTGCGGAAAAACTTCGGTTTGGGGTGGCGCAGCGCTTCCAGCGCTGACTTGAAAGTGAGTTTTAACGCAGCCCGTTCAGCCGTGCCGTAGGTGCCGCCAGATCAAGTGCACGCGCGCCTGAAAGGGCGTGCTCCCATGGTTGAGCCGCTCCAATTAGTTTTTCAGCACCCTGCTAGACTAACTATCCCGATCATGAGCTCTCGCCTGGAAAATAAAATTGCGATCGTCACTGGCGCTGGCAGCGGTATCGGTCGCGCGTGCGCCCTCACATTCGCACGTGAAGGGGCCAAGCTTGCCCTCGTCGGCCGCCGCCGGAGCCGGCTCGATGCGGTCGCCCGCGAGATGGACGGTGCGCCGCTCGTCCTCTCCGCTGATGTGTCGAACAAACATGACATTGACCGTCTGGTCGAACAGACCGTTGCCCGCTTCGGTGGATTGAACGTCCTCGTCAATGATGCTGGTGTGCTGCATGCTGGTACTGCGGAGCAGGTCACGGAAGAGCAGTGGGACGAAACTTTCAATATCAATGTGCGTGGGCTCTGGCTGCTTTCTCGGGCGGTACTGCCGCACATGCGCCAGGTAGGCGGCGGCTCGATCATCAACATCGCGTCAGTTCTGGGCATTAACGGCGCGCGTAATCGGGCATCGTATGCGGCTTCGAAGGGTGCCGTCGTGCTGCTGACCAAGTGTATGGCGATTGATCACGGGCACGAGAACATCCGCGTGAACTGCATTTGCCCATCGTTTGTCGAAACCGATTTGACGGCTCCGATCATCAACAAAGCACTTGATCCCGAAGCCGTGCGTCGCGAGCGAATTTCTGTACATCCGATCGGTCGTTTAGGACAACCGCAAGACATCGCCGGATTGGCCGTCTATCTCGCCAGCGATGAGTCGTCTTGGACGACAGGGACCGCGTTTCCAGTTGACGGCGGGTATCTGGCGGTGTAGCAACCCTATCGAACTCGTAGCGCGGTGGCGTGACCGCTATCATTCCCTACTCTGTAACCCTCTGTATAATCTATTAAGTCGCTCGTCGCACGACTGATCTGGAAGGGGACCCCATGAGCGCCCACATGCCTCCGCGCCCCGGACAGCAACCACCCGGTCCACAGCCTCTGCCCGGTGTGGACACGATAATCGCGGTCGGCTCTGGTAAGGGCGGGGTAGGTAAGACCACCCTCGCCGTAAACCTGGCAGTGGCACTCGCCAAACTCGGTCACAGGGTCGGCTTGCTCGATGCTGATGTGTACGGCCCCAATGTGCCGCTCATGCTCGGCATCAATGCGCAACCAAAAGTTGTGGGAGATAACCGCATCGAACCGCTTGAAGTCTTTGGGCTCAAGGTTATCTCGGTTGGCTTTCTCAATCCTGGCGACAAGCCGATCATCTGGCGTGGTCCCATGCTCCACAAGATTATTGGCCAATTTCTGGGTTCCGTGGAGTGGGGGAATCTCGATTATCTCGTCGTCGATTTGCCACCCGGCACGGGCGACGTTGCATTGTCGCTTATCCAAACCGTGCCGCTCACCGGCGCAGTCGTAGTCTCAACCCCCTCTGACGTTTCGCTGCAAGATGCACGCAAAGCCATTGAGATGTTTCGCCAGATGAAAGTTGACCTCGTGGGCGTGGTGGAAAATATGAGCTACTTTGTTTGCCCGCACTGCAACCATGAAATCGACATTTTTTCCCGCGGCGGAGCAGAAAAGACCGCTAGCCAGTTCAGCGTGGCCTTTTTAGGCAATGTGCAGCTCGATCCCGACATCCGCAAGTCAGGGGACACCGGCAAACCCGCCGTACTCGAAGGTGAAGATTCTCCCCACGCAAAGTCATTGTACGAATTTGCGCGCAAGGTGATGGCGCGTGTGGAGGAGATCAAATCGAGCGCGCCCGAGAGTGTGATACAGATCCAGTAGTTCGTCGTAGCGCTTGCATCCCGTCGGCTTTCCCCAGCGTATCCTGCCGCGACCCCGTAATTCGAGCTGCAATCCAGGAGCGAGTGTACAAAGGACGACTGGATCGCGCGACCCCTATCCCCAAAGGTGACCACTCGTTACACACCAAATCTCGCCAGCCGGAATATCGCCTCCGGCTCCTTCTCGTTCATCACCAACTCCGACACCATCTCTCCCACCGCTGGTCCGTGCTTAAAACCATGTCCGGACCCGCCGCCCACGAGCCATACATTTTCAGCTGCAGGA
>QIAR01000217.1 GCA_003225595.1 Acidobacteriota bacterium
CTGCTCGTACTGGCAGACGCGCGTTTCGAGCAGCGGCGCGTTTTTCATGGCAGGAAACCGAAATGCTAGATATTCACGAATTGTCTTTAATCCGTAGGCACTGACGACCCGCTCGCCCGAGGTCGGATCCAACTCTGGCCCGCGCGTGTCGTCGGCGATTTTGAACCCGCGGCCCTGATTTCCTGGGATACCGTAAACAAATCGATCCCGGTGATCG